>JBFJZQ010000259.1:0-4811 GCA_041622015.1 Oleiphilaceae bacterium | reverse complement strand
GATTCTTCTCTGATTGAGTCAAAACGTTCAATGATCAAAGCTAACTTAGCGCACAATGTTTGCAGCATAATCTGATCTGAATATTCTATATCGTCCTGACTAACAACCAGAATAATTAAACCGCGAAAGTAGCTATTTGACATTAAGGGTAAAGCGATCAACTCACGATTAGGCACCTTATCAACCCATTCATAAGCTTGATCCAACTGCTCACTACTCATTAATTCGACAATCTGATTCGATGCTTTGGTATGCTTTTTTGATACGCTATCATTCAGTCTCAAGGAGGCAGGTAAACGGTCATGTCGCCGCCCGTCACGCGCACTAAATAATATCCGCTGATAGGTGTTTTCATTTAAGTTTTTATTTCGTTCAAAATCTTTTAATGTTGCTTTTTTCAGATTTTGCCCAAGCAAATATTGATCTAAATACCAAGCATAGTGATATACAAAACGCTGTTTCTCAAAAAAATTTCTGAGTAGCGGTAACATTGACTCAAAATCCGATGACATTTCTAATTGCTTGATCAGGCGTTTAAATTGACGATCATTGTCCATTTTTCTTCTAATAAGCATTCGGTCAGATAAATACTGAACCCTAGTTTTCATCAAAGCATACAATTCACACACCAATACCATCAGGATAGAGACAACGGCTATTTGAAAACTTGAAAACTCAATATTATCGAAAAAAGCACCCGCTTTAATGACAAAAACAACGGCAGTAAAAATAATGATATAAATCAACATTCGCGCTGTTATCAAGCTAAATGTTTGCGGCAAGTCCAGTAAATCGTGCTTCAAAATAGCGTAAGTGGCAATTAAAACTGCAATAGCAATACTGATAATGCCATAAGGTGGGAGCTCGACACCAAACTCCATACTTAAAGTTGAACCCGCACCAATTGAACCCATCAATATCGTGATTAGTAGATAATGAGTTTTTCGATAATGAGCTCGATTTCCGGCTGCTCTTGAGGACATTAAAATTTGAACCGAATGCCCTATTAACAACAATAAGAGTACAGGAAAAACATAAAATAATGGACCTGCGTAAGGAAACCAAAAAACAGAAAATCTAAACACCGGCGTATTCAGAAAGTGCTCCGGCAACATAAGCACCATCAAAAAGTAGCCAAAACAGATGAGGTAATACAGCCCCGTTATTCGCCTATAATAATCTACCTTCCCAACAAAAAGTACACAGAAATGGAAGAGTAAAGCAGGCAGAAAAATCACCATATAATTTAGTGATCTTGCCCAGAAAAGTGCATCCTCTGGATTCTTTGCGGTAAAGCAAAGAAACAAACCCAAGGTCCACATCGCTAAGAGTAAACAAATCAAACCCCATAATAACGCTTCACCTCTTCGCTTAGCTGATAGTGTTAAAATCGCACTTACTGAGCTCATCAAAAAACAAATCAAGCTGATAAACGCAAAACTATTCCATTCCAACACCCGATATCCCTATATAATTTTCAAGTTATGACCACAAGGTCTTTACGCAACTAAGCCAGCATTATCACTTTAGAGAAAGTTAACAGCAAGCGAGAAACAATAAATGACAAAAAGGAAGGGCTAATTGCTGCGCCGGAAGTGACTCACTACTCCCTCAGCCTGCTCAATAGTCAAGCCATGCTCTTCTACTAAATAATTTACCTCTCTCTGCTCAGATCGTGTCATATGTAAGTGCAGAGAATGATGATCAGAATCATGTGTTGAAGACATAATAGAGGATCGTCGAAATCTTGCCTTGACCCACCTCTCTCTCTCCTTCTCTCGAACTAGGCCGACAAAAGCAGATGCAAATATACCCGCAGGCATAGCCGCTATTCCGATGCCACAAACCATCACAACCGAGCCAAATATTTTACCCCCTAGCGTGATCGGCGTGACATCGCCGTAACCCACGGTGGTTAAGGTGACGAACGCCCACCACATACTGCTGGGAATACTGCCAAAGTCATCTGGCTGGGCCATTCGTTCAAACATGTAAATACCCGCCGAAGAAATAACCATGAGGATCATCATGACCAATGCAGCAGCAAATAATGTTTGTTTATTTTCCAAAAATACTCTGAACAACATATTCAAGGAACTTGAATACCGTGTTAGCTTTAAAACACGAACCATAGAAATCAACTTTAGAATTCTAAAGTCTGCAAACTGCTCAGTGGGCAATAACAACCAAATAATTAAGGGCAAACTTGAAAGTAAGTCCACCAAGCCCATTGGTGAAGCTATATACTTCCAGCGTTTTTGCCATGCACCATGAAGTTTTTCATACGATACTTCAGCAGCAACCCACACCCTCATAAAATATTCTATGGAAAAGAATATGGCAAAACCGTAGCTTGCATAGATAACCCCATCGCCCATAAAGACTGAAAAATCATTCATAGAACTTAAAATAATTTCTAGGATATTCAGCACAATTAATATAGTAATCAAGCCAGTCACGAATATAGAAGGCCAATAGTCAGCACTAGGTTCATTCAAACAATGATGCCATTTTGATCGAATTGAATCCGGCATGATGTATTCCTGCTTATTATTTTTTAATGGGAATGGTATCGTTCTATGAGAATAAAATTATTTCAACTAAATTATCAATTAATAAGCCTTAGCCTTAGCCTTATTTTACTTGTTAACGAAACATTCATGATTATTGCCCTCACCACACAGCATTAGTATGGAATTGCTGATGAAATGAGCATGTTTGGAGGCTGCGCATTGGCCATGGCTTTGACTTAGCAGAAGATTTTTAGGTATTTATAGCATCGATTTTATGGTCTTATATATCCTACTTGCCTGCAACATGATGGTTATGTTTCAGGCGTTGAAGTTAGAAGCGGTATTTTTAAAACGAGACTACGTTTTTATTTAATAGACAAAAAAAGAGAATCATTATGGGCCACAATGTAAGCCAAACAACTATTCCATTAAATATAGCCGTCTTAACCGTTTCGGATACCCGAGATGAAAGCACTGATACATCCGGCCATCTGCTAGCTGAACGCTTAAAGGAAAGTGGACATATATTAAGCGATAAAAAAATTGTTATTGATGATATATACAAAATCAGAGCACATCTTTCAACGTGGATTGCCGATGAAATCACTCACGTTGTACTCATTACCGGCGGCACTGGATTTACTAACAGAGACAGCACTCCTGAAGCCGTCACACCATTATTAGACAAGGTGGTAGATGGGTTTGGTGAGCTATTCAGACAAGTCTCATTCGATCAAATTGGCACATCCACCATTCAGTCGCGCGCACTCGCCGGCATGGCAAATAAAACCCTTGTTTTTTGCCTGCCAGGCAGCACAAATGCTTGTAGAACAGCCTGGGATGAAATTATTTCTTCTCAGATTGATAGCCGTCAAGGTCCATGCAATTTTGTACCTCAACTGAAAAATATCGATTTCGCGGCCTGCATAGATAGAGAAAAAACCTAACTAAGCGTAGATTTTCGATAATGCTTTAATTTGTTAGGTTTACAAAAAGCAGACCAGAAATACAGCCAGAAGGCTCTCCTTTATGCTGAATTTCGGGCATAATATCCGCTCAATTATTTGCAAAAAAGGTTTAGCATGAATTCATTGTCTATTATTGCCCCGGATGACTGGCATTTACATTTTCGCGATGGGGACATGCTTCCCGAGACCGTTCCAGCAACCGCACGCTGCTTTAAGCGGGCAATAGTAATGCCAAATTTAGTCCCCCCAATTTCGAATGCTGAAATGGCGCTGGCTTATAAACAACGGATTCTGGATGCGGTTCCTAAAGACAATCACTTCATGCCGCTGATGACCTTATATCTAACAAATAACACCAGCACTGAAGACATCAAGGAAGCTGTAGAGAAAGGCATTACCGCCGCAAAACTTTATCCGGCTGGTGCGACCACTAACTCTGATGCCGCCGTCTCTGCGCTTGACACACTCTTCCCCATTTTTCAAACCATGTCTGACTTTGGCATGCCACTACTCATCCATGGTGAAGTGACAGATAACCACATAGATATTTTTGATCGTGAAAAAGAATTTATTGATCGCCACCTCAGAAAAATCGTCGATACCTTTCCTGAATTAAAAGTTGTATTTGAGCATATCACAACAAAAGACGCCGCCGAGTTTGTGATGCACGCCTCTGACAAAGTTGCAGCAACAATTACACCACAACATTTATTGTTAAACCGAAACGATTTACTCGTCGGCGGTATTCGCCCCCATAATTTCTGCCTCCCGGTTTTAAAAAGAAATCTTCATCAAACGGCCTTACAGGAAGCAGTAAAGTCTGGCTCTAAAAAGTTTTTCTTAGGAACCGACTCTGCGCCTCACGAAAAGCATAAAAAAGAATCTGCTTGCGGTTGTGCGGGCTGCTACAGCGCATGGAGCGCCATTGAACTGTATGCACAAATCTTTGAAGATATTAATGCCATGGAGAACTTTGAAAACTTTGCCAGCTTAAACGGCCCTGACTTCTATGGCCTACCCAGAAACCAAGATAAAATTACCTTGTTAAGAGAAACATGGACCATCCCTGAAGAAATAATTTTACCAAATGGAAAGCCCATCGTGCCATTTTTTGCTGGTAAACAAGTCAACTGGAAGTTAAAGAACTAAGCAGATTACTCATAGTTTCAAGCATCTCAAGCTTTTAGCTAATTGGTCGATAATAAAACGACTAAACACAATGACTAATTAGCTTTAACTGAAATACCCACTTAGATTTCTACACGTATACTGTAATTGAACAAACACGCTACGGCGAGATTTATAAAGCGGCTTAATTGCTATTAATCTT
>JBFJZQ010000258.1:0-4837 GCA_041622015.1 Oleiphilaceae bacterium | reverse complement strand
GTCACCATTCATCAGAAATCTGCAGAAATCAGCAGTATTTTTATACACCCAAATTATCAAGGCAGACTATACGGCTTTAAATTAATGCTGGATATCTTAGATAAACTAACTAAAACAGGCTGCCAAAAAATCAGCTTAAACTGCTCTAAAGAATTACTGAATTTTTTTCAGTTACTTGGATTTATTATTGCGAAAGAACAATCCATGCTTTCAAGCAAACATAGTGGCAAGTTTTTTAAGCTTGAAAACGCTTGCCCGGCTTTTTTTCTTGAAACCCTAAAAGATACCCTGAAGAACCAGGATAGCAGCTTAGCCAAGCTTAAAGAAAATCATCAATTACTCACACTATCTCACGATAGGCAACACTATCAATATTCCAAGCAAAGCCAGTTTTTAGCTTTACACAGAAGCATGCTTTCTCAAGCACAAAAACAAATCTGGATTATCAGTGACAGTATTACCACACCACTGCTAAACGATGAAACCGTTAGAAATAGCATGCTCCGCCTAGCAAAACGCAACGCCAAAGCAGAAATAAGAATTCTCCTTGAAGACGACAAAAAAGGCGCCGGCCATTACAATCCAACGATTGAGCTCGCTCAAAAGCTCACTAGCTTTATCGAAATCAGAACCATCCAAAAAGGAGCAGAAAAAACCAAAGAAATGATTACAGCCGTTGATTTTACTGGCGGCATATTTCGAAAAGATCTCAACAATTACGTAGGCTTTGCTCACTACAATAATCATCTCATTGCGCAACGTCTGCGCGATAAATTCGAACACCATTGGCAATACGCCAAACCTTCATTGCAATTAAGGCGCTTAAGCATTTAAGACGACCTAAAACAAAAAAGGCTAGCCGATCACCCGCTAGCCTTTTTAAATGATGACAGAGAAGCAAAGCTTCTCTGTTAAACCATAATTTACTACTTCGCCGCTAGTTTCGCTTTAAGCTCAATACGACGTCTGTGCAGAACAGGTTCTGTATAACCACTTGGCTGTTTAGTGCCTTCAACCACTAGCTCAAGCGCCGCTTGGAAGGCAACACTTTCTTCATAATTGTCAGACATTTTGATGTAAGCAGGATCATTGGCATTTTGCTTATCAACAATAACCGCCATACGCTTTAAGGTTTCTAGTACTTGCTCTTCTGAACACACGCCGTGACGTAACCAGTTAGACATATGCTGTGAAGAAATTCGCAAGGTTGCGCGATCTTCCATCAAACCAACATTATGGATATCTGGAACTTTCGAACACCCCACACCTTGGTCAATCCAACGCACAACATAACCCAAGATACCTTGTGCATTGTTGTCCATTTCTTGTTGAATCTGCTCAGCTGTCAATGTACTTGGATCTGCCAATAATGGAATCGTCAGAATGTCATCGACTGACGCATGTTGACGCGTCTTTAGAGCATCTTGTGTTTTGAACACATCAACTTGATGGTAATGCATAGCATGCAGTGTCGCAGCCGTAGGTGATGGTACCCACGCCGTGTTCGCACCCGCCTTAGGGTGACCTATCTTCTGCTCCATCATCATGCCCATCTCATCAGGTATTGGCCACATGCCCTTACCAATCTGAGCACGACCTTGAAGACCTGTTTCTAGACCTGTATCAACGTTCCAGTCTTCGTATGACGCAATCCATTTCTGCTGCTTCATTTGAGTCTTAGGAATGATCACACCAGCCTCCATAGACGTATGAATCTCATCACCTGTTCGATCCAAGAAGCCCGTATTAATAAATACCACACGATCTTTTGCAGCACGAATACACTCTTTCAAGTTAACTGTGGTACGACGCTCTTCATCCATAATCCCCATTTTCATGGTGAATTCAGGAAGACCTAATATTTTTTCTACACGGCCAAACAATTCATTTGCAAAAGCCACTTCTTCTGGGCCGTGCATTTTTGGCTTAACGATATTGACACTGTTAGTTGTAGAGTTTTGGAACGGCGCATTGCCTTTGATATCGTGAATGGCGATCAAGGTTGTGATCACCCCATCCATGATGCCTTCAGGAATTTCAGACCCATCTTTCAATAAAATAGCGGGGTTAGTCATCAAGTGGCCAACGTTACGCACGAATAACATTGAACGACCTTTCAACTTCAACTCAGATCCGTCAAGCGCAGTATAAACACGATCAGGATTCATCGTACGTGTGAATGTTTTACCACCTTTATTCACTGACTCTTGCAAGTTACCTTGCATCAAGCCTAACCAGTTGCCGTAAACAACAACTTTATCTTCTGCATCAACCGCAGCGATAGAGTCTTCGCAATCCATGATTGTGGTTAAAGCAGATTCCATGATGATATCTTTGATACCAGCAGGGTCTGTTTGACCAATTGGACTAGTCGCATCGACTTGAATTTCAAAACGTAGGCCGTTGTTCGCTAATACAATGCTCGTTGGCGCAGATAATTCACCTAGATAAGCAATTAATTTGTCCGCATCTTGTAAACCAACAGTTGAGCCATCTTTTAAAGTAACGGCTAAAGCACCATCAATAATGGCGTAAGCAGTGCTATCGGCATGCGAGCCTGAGACTAAAGGAGCCGCCTGATCTAAAAAGCCTCGCGCATAAGCGATAACTTTGTCACCGCGAACAGGGTTGTAACCAGGACCTTTTTCAGCGCCTTCGAAAGGAATGACGTTAGTACCATATAGTGCATCATACAAAGAACCCCAACGTGCATTCGCAGCATTCAGGGCAAATCGTGCATTCATGACAGGTACAACTAACTGAGGACCCGCCATTTGCGCAATCTCCGGTTCAACATTGACCGTAGTCGCTTCGAACGCTTCACCTTCAGGTAGTAAATAACCGATTTCCTGCAAGAAGGCTTTGTAGTTAGCAAAATCTAACTTAGGATTTTCACGATGGTAAGCATCAATTTTTGCTTGAATATCATCACGCTTCGCTAATAGAGCTTTGTTTTTTGGAGCTAATTCGTGCACTAATTCATCAAAACCCGCCCAAAAAGCAGCCTGATCGACACCAGTACCCGGAATCGCTTTGTCATTGATAAAATCATACAGTTCTTTGGCGACTTGAAGACCACCCGCTTGAATACGTTCTGTCATTGTTTATAAGCCTCATAAAAGAGCAGAAGTGTGAAAAGGCGCAAGATTTTACATGAAAAGCCTACAAACCCCAACTATTCAAGCTTAGAAATTGATCAACTTTTTGAAATTCTTGGCATTCACACCATAGAAAATACCCAACCCTCGTCTATACTGAGCTTAATGCCCACCCTAAAAACCATTTAAAAACACTTTCTTAAGATAAAACTATGCCAACCACAACAATTACGATTATTATTTTTGCCGTTATTTTTTTAAGTATTGGCGTATTGTACCTTTCGCAAGCGCGAGAGCGTGCACGAATCGAAAAAGTCAGACGCACAAATATTTGTAATGAGCGGTACCAAAGAATGCAGCAACTTCTGCATGAATTACCGCCGCAATACCTAAACAATGAATTGAGAATTATGATTGCTGAACGCTCAGCAGAAACACTAAAAGAACTTCTCCGTATTAACAGCAATCCGCGACATGAAGCTTACCTAAAATCCGACTTGGACTATATAAAGCAATTAAGAGAAAACAATCCAAAATTCCCAAAAGTCGCTATAAATTCTGAGGTAAAAGCAAAAGAAGCCAGAAATAACCTTGAGGTTTTGCATCGCTTCATCGAGTCACAACATAAAAATAAGCGCATATCGGGGGCTAATGCAAAAAAATATCTAGATTACATTACCTTTTCAATTTGCCAGTCCAGAGCTGATTTATATTGTACGAAAGCCGAAGTAGCAAAAGATAAACCGAGGGTAGCCATTCATAATTACCACTGCGCAATAGATGCCTATAAGCCCTTAGCCAATCACCCTCAAGCAGTTAAAACAATCCAGCAGCTCAAAGCAACAATAAAAGCACTTGAGCAAGAAGCACAGCAACAAAACAATCCGAAAAAAGCAGATGATTCAATCAATAAAGAAATCAAAAATAAAGAATGGGACTCATTTTTAGAAGATAAAGACACCTTTCAAAAGAAGAAAAATTTTGATGATTAATCTTTCTTAGGCTTTCAAGCTACAACCCTGAACTGAATTCACTCCACTGAAAGCGCGCGAGCCTCTTTGAGGTGGAGTGATTGGATTATTTGGGAAATCGTTTCCCTAGATAAGCAATGATATCTGAAGACTCATACATCCATTCAACATCACCATTTTCTTTTTCTATACGCAAACACGGTACTTTTAAGTCGCCACCACCGGCCACTAATTCGGCAGCATACTGGGCGTTTCTTTTAGCATCTTTCAAGTCAATATTTAAACCTAAACGCCTAATCGCCCAGCGAACCTTCACGCAAAAAGGACATTGAGCATATTGATACAAGCTCAATTCTTTGCTTGATTCATCGTATTTAGATTGAATATCTGGCGTGTGCTTAAAATAACGAGGACGGAAAAGTATATCGACTATAAATATGATTCGGCCTAACAACCAACGGATGATAAACATTATCTGCTCTACTCTAAAAAATGAGCGCGAAGTCTAACAGATAATGTTATAGAAATTTAGCTTATGTTGACATTCGACATTGCAGTCATTCAACATAACTGTGATTAACAGAGCACTAGTTCAACTCAGGCGCTAAGTAACGACACGCATCGACCACTTTTTTCCAGACAGGAACGATTTCAGGATACTTTTTCTGGAACTGAAAAGTGATATAAGCGCCGCCCCACTTTTCGGAAAGTACTTGGTAGTCATAATTAAAACGATCAACATCTAACTCTTTCAAAGCATCAAAGACT
>JBFJZQ010000257.1:0-4868 GCA_041622015.1 Oleiphilaceae bacterium | reverse complement strand
TGGCACTTTCACACGCTAAAGCACCTTGTTCGACAGCTTTATCAAGCGCCGCTTCTGAAAGGTCAAAGGCTCTGACTTGATGCCCAGCTTTTAATAAATTTAAAGTCATGGGTAAACCCATATTTCCTAAACCGATAAAGGCGATCGTTTTCATGAATGTTCCCTGTTTTTATAATTTGATGAAAAAGAATATAGGATTTTTTTACTCATTGAAGGCATGTTGCAGGGGGTGTTCATCCCAGCGTGGTGTAAATAAAGACTCCATGACAGACGAGGGAATATGCGTGACATGTTTAAATTGCCAACTTGGCTTCTTGTCTTTATCAATCAATAAAGCTCTAACGCCTTCCTTAAAGTCTGGGTAACGAACTAAATTGCACATAAGTGTATATTCGCTGATAAATGCCGATTGTAGATCGGCATACATATTTCTTTTGAGCTGTTCATAAATGACCAGTGAGGAGAGTGCTGAACCATTTAACAGGGTAGTTTTCGCCTTATTAAGCCAGGCATTGTCTGCATCAAAACTCTCAATGGCTTCAATTATGCGTGACAAAGAGTTATGTCTGCATGTCAGCTCCAGTGTGTATAAATTCTTCACAATATTGCTTTCAGGAAGTTTGCTTGTGTCACAAGACTTACTATGAAGTAAAGCACTGACTAGTTGATGATTGCTTTCTATATCACTTTGCCATTCAATATTATTCAGTGAATCACGTAAATCCGCATAATCTTTCCACTGGATAGCATAGTCGGCTAAATGACAAAATAAAGCATCTCTGGCGTTCATTTGAGCACCGGTTAATGCAAAGAAAAAGCCCAAATTATAAGGAAGCTGGTTTAGGAAGATAGTTGAGCCAACATCCGGTAATAAGCCGATTGTGATTTCTGGCATGGCTATTCTGCTGGTTTCTGTAACGATTCGATGACTAGCACCCGCCATTAAACCTAAGCCGCCCCCCATGACAATGCCATTACCGAAACAAACAATCGGTTTGTCATAAGTATGGATCAGATAATCCAGCTGATATTCATGAAAAAAGAATTCTTCTGCTTCTACACAAATGCCATCTACAGGGTTTATGGCAGACTGATAAAGTGCTTGAATATCACCACCTGCACAAAAAGCTTTGTCTCCCGAAGCTCTTAAAATGACAGCTTTGATCGAATCATCTGAAGCCCACTTTTTTAAGTTTTCAGCGAGTATTTGTACCATTTCTAAGGTAATGCTATTCAGCGTTTTTTCTGAATTGAGTGTTAATATTCCAATTTTGCCGGCTTTATTTGTTAGTTCTTCTATCAGCACAGCTTTACTTAAGTTAGCATCTGCTGTGGTTTTCTGTTTAGCGCGTTTACTCATAATAATATTAAGTCCATTCAGGTTTACGCTTTTGAAGAAAAGCGCGAGTACCTTCTAGTTGGTTTGTATTTCCGATCAGTGAAACAAATTCTGCGCGTTCTTTTTGAAGCCCAACCGCAATGGCCGATTCTCGTGCAGAAGTAAGTAGACGTTTACATGCATATAAAGCATCCGGGCTTTGTTTGTTTGCAGCTTGTGCATACTCTAAGGCCTTATCCAAAGCCTGGCCACTGGGGACGCATTCTATTGCTAATCCGGAAGACGTGGCTGTTTGAGCATCCATCCGATGCCCAAGTAAAATCATCTTACTGGCCCATGCTTCACCGATTAGCCAACTTAAGCGTTGTGTGCCACCAGCGCAAGGCAATACACCGACACTAGCCTCAGGTAGGGCAACTTGCGCATGTTCTTCAATAATTCTCATGTCGCAGGCAAGGGCGCATTCAAGGCCTCCACCCATGGCATAACCATTGATAGCTGCAATAGATATCCCTCGAAAATTTGCTAAGGCCTCAAAGGCTTCGCCAAAGCGATTCGCGACTTCGCTGGCAAGATCTTTATCGCCAGATTCAAACTGCTTTAAATCTGCACCAGCTGAAAAGAATTTACTACCTTGGCCATGTATCACAAGCGCTCTGATGTCACTATTTGCATTGAGACGATTGACGATAACAGTTAAGGCGCTAAGGCTTTCTCTATCCCAGGTATTTGCGGGCGGATTATTGATAGTCAGTTGAGCAACATGCTGTTTAAGTTCAACGAGAATTTTTTCACTTGGGCTGATTGCTTCAGTGGATGTCATATAGATCTCCCTTACTTCCTAAATTAATACACTATTAGAAACTATTCGTGAATGATTGAGAAGGTGTCGTCGGTTAAAATACGTCGCGCAATGATCAAGCGCATTACTTCATTAGTGCCTTCCAAAATACGATGGACGCGGGTGTCTCTGAAATGCCTTTCGATAGGATATTCTTTGATATAACCATAGCCACCATGAAGCTGCAGCGCTTCATCACAAATTTGAAAACCAACATCGGTTGCGAAGCGTTTAGCCATGGCACAGAAAGCAGTTTTATCTGCATGATTATGATCCAGCTTGAAGGCCGCATAACGAATCATTTGGCGCGCGGCAGCAAGTTCTGTGAGCATATCAGCCAGCTTGAATTGTGTGGCCTGAAACTCACTAATGGCTTGATTGAATTGTTTTCGTTCTTGAACGTATTCAGTGGCTGCCTTTAAACTAATTTTAGCCGTGCCAACGGAACATGCCGCAATATTTAAGCGACCCCCATCTAAGCCCTCCATCGCCAAGCTAAAGCCTTTACCTTCCTCAGCAAGCAGGTGGTTTTCGGGTATGGCGACATCCTCAAAATGAATCAGGCGAGTTGGTTGGCTATTCCAACCGAGCTTGTCTTCTTTTTTGCCAAAGCTAATGCCTTTTGCATCTGCTGGTACGGCAAAGCAGCTAATGCCTTTAGCGCCATTGTCAGAGGTTCTTGCCATGACAATAAGTAAGTCGCTTTCACCGGCACCTGAGATAAAGGCTTTCGTACCATTTATAATGTACTGGCTGTTTTTCTTTTCTGCCCTTGTTGTCAGCGATGCCGCATCAGAACCTGCACCTGGCTCTGTTAAGCAGTAGCTCGCGAGCTTTTCGCCAGCAGCAAGCGCTTCAGACCATTGCTCTACCAATTCTAAGTTGCCGTAACGCGCAAGCATGTTGAACGCCATATTATGGATGCTGACAAAGGCGGCTGTAGAGGTGCAGCCAGCCGCAAGCTCTTCCATAATGAGGGTGCTATCTAAACGGCTCAAACCAATGCCATGGTGTTCCTCGGGGATATACATAGCCATAAAACCAAGTTTACCCGCCGCTTTAAAGGCGTCCTTCGGAAAGAAACTGGTTTTATCCCACTCTTGGGCATTGGGCGCTAAGGCATTTTCAGCAAACTTTCTGGCGGTTTCTTGAAATGCGCGTTGAGATTCATCTAAATCGTAATTCATAGTGGGCCTTTTATTTCAAGCTAATGCTCATGTTAGGTGCCGCAGCGGCTGTGCGTTTCCAGTTTGCTGTAATGGTTTTAGTTTTAGTATAGAATCTGACGGCTTGTTTCCCATAAGCGTGTAAGTCACCCATAAATGAGCCTTTCCAACCCGTGAATGAGAAAAAGGGAAGTGGCACAGGAATGGGTAAGTTAATTCCGACTTGACCCACTTCAATTTCATGTTGATATTGCCGAGCATGAATGCCGGAGGTGGTAAAAATAGAGGTACCATTGCCATAAGGACTATCGTTAACCAAGGTAATGGCTTCATCAAGATTTTCAACACTCATGCAGCAAACGACTGGGCCAAATATTTCCTGCTTATAAATGTCCATATCAATTGTTACATCTGAAAATAGCGTTGGCCCCATCCAGTTACCTTTCGGAAATTCTGGAATAGTGATATCGCGCCCATCCAGTAAACAGTTTGCGCCCTGATCAATACCCGCTTGAATTAAACCTGCGACACGTGCTTTTGCTTGAGGGCTAATTAATGGTCCATATGCCGACTCTGGCTTATTCCAAATGCCCGGTTTAACACACGCCAGTTTTGCCTGGAGGTCTTTAACCCATTCTCGTGTCTCACCCACAAAAACAATGACACTGATCGCCATACAGCGCTGGCCTGCTGCACCGACGGTCGCGCCTACCAATGCATTCATCACGGTATCCTTATCAGCATCCGGCATCACCACCATATGGTTTTTTGCACCAGCAAAGCATTGTGCTCGTTTCATGAGTTGCGTTGTCTGAAGATAAATTTCTTTTGCAACGGGAACAGAGCCAACAAAGGATGTTGAAAGTATACGAGGATCAGCAATTAATTGCTGCACCTGATCTTTTCCACCATGAATAACTTGCAGCAAACCATCCGGTACACCTGCTTCAACGAACAACTCCACTAAACGCATTGTTGCTAGCGGTACCTGTTCAGACGGTTTTAAGATCATTGCATTTCCGCAAGCAATAGACAGGGGAAACATCCATAGAGGAATCATCGCGGGGAAGTTAAAAGGCGTGATACCTAAGGTCACACCCAGAGGTTGGGACAAGCTATAGGTATCGACACCTCGGGCAACATTTTCGACTGTTTCACCCATTAATAAAGACGGAATATTACAGGCATGTTCGACGACTTCGATACCACGCCAAACATCACCCATCGCATCTTCTAGGTTTTTACCGGTATCGGCTGCTAATATCTCGGCAATTTCTTTTTGGTGTGTTTTGAGTAAAGCCTGATAGCGCAACATAAGCCGAGCTCGTTCCGAAACCGGGGTTTCCTTCCAAAGCTCAAAAGCAGACTGAGCGCCTGATATTGCCGTCTCGATTTCTTCATGTGTTGCTAAGGGTACTTTTGCAAGCACTTCTTGAGTTGCCGGATTTAAAACATCAAGTAAGTTAGGGCTGATGCTTTGAACAAATTGACCATTGATTAACAGAGGAACGTGAACAGTCAT
>JBFJZQ010000256.1:0-4886 GCA_041622015.1 Oleiphilaceae bacterium | reverse complement strand
TAAAGCTGCCTTTGAATCCAGACTTGATTACTATAAGCAGAGTAAACCCTGGATTTATTCAGCTGATGAGCTAAAAAACTGTGGCTACGACTCTAATCGTTGTCTTAAAGAAAGCTTAGCCCCATTTTCAATAGCAAATGATAAGCTGGATGAAATTATGCGAATACACCAATGAGCTGTTACTCTGCAGTGTATTGTTGAAGGCTAATCAAAAAAGCCGTAGCGAAAGGTAATACCTAGAAATTTTTGATTTTCATTAATCCAAGTATATTCACTTTCAATGGAAAAATGACGATTCAAAATTACGCCAGCCCCTATGCCTGCACTCAAACTGATACCGTTTTGATTCAATACCTTGGAAGTGCCTAAATCATCTTCAAGACCTACTTTAACGAGCGCATAGGTGGAGTTTTTTGAACGCAGTACAGCATAAACGCCAAGAGACTCCATATTCGCTTTGTTAGGTAAGTCGTCTTTATCTGAACTGCCTTTTATATAATCTATTTCTACAGCTATATTTGGGTTGAAATGGTATTCAAATTGAACACCTATAGGGTTTATGCTGTCAGCTTTTGGCTCATCTGCAAATAAAGCACCGGCTTTAATACCAATATAAAATTCATTTTCAAGATGATCGTGCGACCACGCTGATATCGAACATAAAAAAACAGAAGTGAAAGTAGCAAGGCCTCTTAGAATATTTAACATGACACAACCTGAATCCATCTAGTAAATAGGATGACAAAATAGCCGATTATGGTGTTTTTTTCTATTGCTGTAAGTCTGAAGTAAGTAAAGTGTATTGTTTTTAGTTTTTGGACTAGGCAGTTTTGACATATGAATTAGTGACATTTTTACGGCAGAGCCTGGTTTATGGCTGACAAGGGAGTATACAGTTTTTAAACCACGCATAGCCTAAATGGCTTTGAGCAGCCACCTTGAATAATTTCAATAAGGTGGGGGTCTGTTTCATCTATGTCTTTCCTCAGCACAGCGCATACTGAGCAGCCAGTTTATTAACTCAAAATTAATACAGGTGCATTACAATCTGTGCAATGGTTAATACTACTGTTGTTTACATGATGATGGGCACTCCCTAAAATGCGTGCTCGCCTAAATATTAAACAATACTGTTTCTTATTTAAAAAAAGCGATTAAAAGGAGAAAAGGATGTTTAATCGAAAGTATTTACGCACCGCTCAGATTTTATTTTTAGGAACTCTGATCAGTGCTTGTGGCAGCTCTTCAGATGATACTGACACTACCCCTAAGACCAGTGATGTCAGCATACGCTTTTCAGATGCCCCAGTAGAACAACTAGACACGGTCATGATAACGGTCGACAAACTTATTTTTAACCGTTCCGGAGAAGACATCGTCGTTGATACCTTCACCAGTGAAGAATTAAGCCTTAATGAAGCAGACACCTTCCCATTAAATTTATTAGATTATCAAGGCCTGGAAAGCAGCCTGGTATTAGATTCAGTCTTACTACCCGTCGGTGATTATCAAAACTTACGCATTGTCATTCAAAATGGTGACGGCACTTACGTACAGGAAACTAATGACACGACTCACAAAGAGCTTAAAGTACCTAGCGGAGAACTCAAACTTGGAGGCTTTACAGTTAGCGAAACCAGCTCACAAACCTTTGTGATTGAGTTTGGTCTGCGTCAAGCGATGACCTATAACCCAGGGCCGAAACGTTACATCCTCAAACCTAGAGGCGTGCGCATTGTTCGTTTGGCTGATGCAGCATCCATTTCTGGCACAGTCGATCTAACAACAGACAGCTGCCTCCCAACGGAAGACACCACTTTAAGTCATGCAGCCTATCTTTATGAAGGCCATAATTTAGATACGGCATTACTTGGTGATGTATTCGTTAGAGAGTCGGATCTTGAAGCTTCTGAAGACAAAGTAGCCGGCACCGATTATGATGCTGATGTTGCAGCAAATATTATCGCACCGGTCGTATCAACCTCCATTGATGAAAATGGCAACTATTTATTCCCCTATCTTAATACTGGCAATTACACCGTCGCTATCTCGTGTAATGCCGTAGAAGATAATGCCACGCTCTATGACGGCATTACCATCCCTAACCCTGAAGGTCTAAAAGTTGAATTAAGTCTTGAGGCAGAAAAAAATATGAGCTGCAACTTTGTTGAAGGGTTTGATGTTGAAGACTGTACAGAGATTTCCTCTACAATAGAGTAATCTAACCAGGGCTCCCTTTTTACGGGGGAGCCTTTTCTTTTTAGCAAGCACGCCCGTTTTAATACTATCGCCCCCCTATAAACCTCACTCAAGCTTTTAACTCACCTTAATCAAGAATTTCCTCTCAACTCATTGAGCTTCTGCTTAACGAATTCTCTGCCCTACTGTATACTAGCCGCCTTTTATTTCGCTCTCTTTCATGAATATCGCCTAGGAATATCATTATGGGTTTTAATTGCGGCATTGTTGGCCTTCCAAACGTGGGTAAGTCCACCTTATTTAACGCACTCACGAAAGCAGGTATCGGCGCAGAAAACTTCCCTTTTTGTACTATCGAGCCAAATGCTGGCGTTGTAGGCATGCCTGACCCTCGTTTAGAGAAATTAGCGGCTATCGTAAACCCTGAACGTGTCATCCAAACCACGATGGAATTTGTCGATATTGCCGGCCTTGTTGAAGGTGCATCCAAGGGTGAAGGCTTGGGCAATAAGTTCTTAGCCAATATCCGAGAAACCGACGCCATTGCGCATGTCGTTCGCTGCTTTGAAGATGAAAATGTCGTTCACGTTTCAAACAAAGTTGACCCTAAAGCAGACATTGAAGTCATTAATACCGAATTGGCACTTGCTGATTTGGATAGCGTCGAAAAAGCAATAAAACGTCTTGGCAGAGTTGCCAAAGGTGGTGATAAGAAAGCCAAAGCACAAATTGATCTTCTAGAAAGCAAGCTTCTACCCCACTTGAACGAAGCACTCCCCGTGAGAGCGTTAAAGTTAAACGAGGATGACAGCGCGCTCATCAGAGAGCTTTGCTTATTAACCACAAAACCTACCATGTATATCGCCAACGTTGATGAAGATGGTTTCGAAAACAACCCTCACCTCGACACCGTTAAAGAAATCGCTGCCTCAGAAAATGCCATTGTTGTGGTGATATGTAATAAACTTGAAGCCGAAATTGCCGAACTTGAAGATGAAGAAAGAAAAGAGTTTTTAGCTGACCTAGGTATGGAAGAACCAGGGCTCGATAGAGTTATCCGAGCAGGCTATGAATTACTTGGCTTACAGACCTACTTTACGGCAGGCGTCAAGGAAGTGCGAGCATGGACAATGAAAGCCGGAGGCACCGCGCCTAAAGCCGCTGCCGTCATTCATACAGACTTTGAAAGAGGCTTCATCCGCGCCGAAGTCATGGCCTACGATGACTTCGTACAATACAACGGTGAAGCCGGAGCCAAAGAGGCGGGTAAGTGGCGTTTAGAAGGAAAAGAGTACATTGTTAAGGATGGCGACGTCATTCATTTCAGATTCAACGTATAAAGGAAAATTTCTCGTATTTTCTTAGGTTTAGGGTTGACAACAAAACCCAAAAAAAAGAGAATACGCGCCTTGTTTGGCTACATAGCTCAGTTGGTTAGAGCACATCACTCATAATGATGGGGTCCCTAGTTCAAATCTAGGTGTAGCCACCACTAATATCAAAGGCTTAGCGTGCTTACGCTAGGCCTTTTTTATTGCCTTGCGTTAATTTTGCGTGATTTTGATTTGATCCACCGATTCTAATCAGCGTTAAACTGGGTGTTGAGTCTGATGACTCGATCGCAATCAATTCCACTGCATCAACTAACTCACGAATTTCCGCTACTGAATAATGAGTTGTGATATTGCCACCCTCATGACCCAGTATATCTTTTCGTGTTTCATTACTTACGCCTGCTGCTCTCAACCTTCTTCCTGTTGTATGGCGAAGGTCATGAACTCTTACCCCCTCCAAACCAACTTTTTTACGAGCATTCTTCCAACCCGTATTATTTAGCTTGGTAATAGGGCTGCCACGATAGGTAAACACAAATTCTTCATTTTTACCTCTCTGACGGTTCACCATTGCCATCGCTACTGAGTTAAGTGCAACCACCCTTTCCTGACCATTTTTGGTAATTGAACCGGGCAAAATAAAAACGGATGTTTTTAGTTCAGGAATATGAAATTCCCATTCCCAACGCAACTGACAGACTTCCTGTTGACGACAACCTGTGTTCACTTTGTAAAGTGAGGCATCCCTTAAATGCTCAGGTAAAGCGTCAAATAGCTTATTCTGCTCGCTCCAGGTTAATGGATGTGGATCTCGCTTATCTTTCCAATCGACCATAGAAATCATAGGAGAAGATTCAAGCCAAGTTAATCTATTGAAAGCACTTTGTGACAGAGATCAGCAAGCGGAATGGAAGATCTGCTACCTTGGAATGTCATACTAAATCATTAGATTCTTGGGTATGTGCGCTTTGCCTTTCGTTTACAAATTAACCTAAAACTATAAAACAGGAATATAGATAAGACAGAATTTTCTATCTTATCTATAAAAGGAGAAAAAACTAAGACCAAGCAGCAGCGATAGAAGTTTGAACTTGATTCTGCTCTTCAAAAGTAAGATTTATCGAACCTCCAGAAGGTACTCCAAAGCCGGCCATCGCGCTAACCAAGGCATCTATAGACTGTTTATCCAATAAATTACCACCGTTATTAATTATATCGACTTTGTCCAAGTCTGAGGCGTACCAATCCTGAATTTTGATTTGAGTATCATCACCCAAGACATATATTTCCAGGTCATCATTTATCTTGCTGAACCATAAATCGTTGATGGACTGGGAACCGAGAAGTTCAAGC
>JBFJZQ010000255.1:0-4936 GCA_041622015.1 Oleiphilaceae bacterium | reverse complement strand
CACTACTTTATTAGCGGTGCCGTTTCCAAGAAAAATAACTTACTCAATAAACTTGTCGGAGATAGCTTGGTTCGACAAAAAAGTGCTAACCCGCGCTCTGCTC
Source organism: Oleiphilaceae bacterium (assembly GCA_041622015.1). Lineage (GTDB taxonomy): Bacteria > Pseudomonadota > Gammaproteobacteria > Pseudomonadales > Oleiphilaceae > PZPK01. Next base: position 4,833 of record JBFJZQ010000255.1, on the reverse strand, counting down.
CCTTGAACTGTCGAAATGCACATTTTGAAGGTGTGGTACATATGCACTTGGCAAACTCAAAACGAGTTTACCAACAGATCAAAATATGGCTTGAAGAAGACAGCTTGCGTGTTTCATCCTTAGCCGACACGCCGATTAAAAAGTACTCTCCGATTAAGAAACCCTACACAGAAAAAAACGAGCACGACATGTCGACTCAAGACTTAATCGCCGGTTCGCTTGACTTATTAGCCACTGCCTACGAAAAAACCCTCGAAACAGTCGAAACCTTGCATTATTCAATTGCCGATGAGCCTTTTTCTATTTTGCAAAAAGTACCTGTCGTTAGCCTACTGAGCGACCCTGTCGAAGCCACACACAAACAGATTTTGGACTCGGTTTACAAAGCCCTGAGAACGGGGGGGAAGTGGTTCCATGTCACGGCTAAAACACTAGCTAAAGAGAATAAGCCGAAATAAAATCCTTCTAACTCCCTCAGGTTTGCCATTTGTCTAAAATGGCAATGCCTTCTAACTTTATGTAATTACGAGTAAAAAAAACAAGCAATTTTTAGATACTTACAGTTACAAAAAAATCATATTTTCTCTTATATAAGTTGGTTTTTTCCTCAGTTTAGAGCTACTTTTTTTACACCATAAAAAATTAAAATAATAGCAGGAGTATTGTTTATGCGGCTCAATCTGTTCTTGAAAACATCCAAAAAATCTATCTCCAGTTTGATACTGGGCTTATCCCTTACGAATCTAGCCATGGCCGATATTACTCAGGCTGAAAAATGGCTCGACTCTGAATTCCAACCATCTACCTTATCCCGTGAAGAGCAAATGACTGAGCTGAAATGGTTCATCGATGCGGCAAAGCCTTTCAAGGGAAAGGTGATTAAGGTGGTCTCTGAGCGCATCGACACACATTGGTATGAAGCCAGTGTTCTGGCTAAAGCATTCTATGAAATAACCGGTATCAAGGTTATTCATGAACTGACGGGTGAGGATGATGTCGTTAAAAAAATCCAGACGCAAATGGATATGGATTTGAAGTTATATGATGCCTACATCAATGATAGTGATTTGATCGGTACGCACTACCGATCTCAAAAAGTCGTGTCACTGACAGAGTATATGGCCGGTGAAGGCAAAGATGTGACCTTACCTACCTTGGATCTTGATGATTTTATGGGGCTGAGCTTTACCAAAGGGCCGGACGGTCAGTTATATCAGCTTCCTGACCAGCAGTTTGCTAACCTTTATTGGTATCGCGCTGACTGGTTTGCACGAGACGATTTAAAAAAGCAATTCAAATCGATTTATGGCTATGAATTAGGCATACCCGAAGATTGGTCTGCCTATGAAGATATCGCAGAATTCTTCTCTGTACATGTGAAAGAGATAGATGGTAAACGAGTTTATGGCCATATGGATTACGGAAAAAAAGACCCTTCCATTGGCTGGCGCTTCTCGGATGCCTGGCTGTCTATGGCTGGTGCCGGAGATAAAGGTTTACCTAACGGATTGCCTGTTGATGAATGGGGTATTCGGATGGAAGGTTGCGTCCCCGTTGGTGCAAGCGTTAAACGCGGTGGAGCGGCGAATAGCCCGGCGGCGGTTTATGCTTTAACCAAGTTTGATACTTGGTTGAAAAAATATGCACCTCCCGAAGCGGCAGAAATGAACTTTTCTCAAGCCGGCGCTCTGCCAGGTCAAGGTAATATTGCTCAACAAATTTTCTGGTATACCGCATTTACTGCGGCGTTGAGCGACCCTAAGGTTTCCCCTGCAGTTGTCGATGAAAATGGCAAGCCTAAATGGCGAATGGCGCCTTCACCCCATGGCGCATATTGGGAAAAGGGCATGAAGTTAGGCTATCAGGATGCGGGCTCTTGGACGCTCTTAAAAAATACTCCGCCTGATCGACGCAAGGCTGCTTGGCTCTATGCGCAGTTCCTAGTCTCTAAAACCATATCCTTAAAGAAAACCTTGGTCGGGTTAACGCCTATTCGTAAATCAGATATTAATTCTGACGAGATGAATAAAAACAAAGAGAAATACGGTGGCCTGATCGAATTTTATCAGAGTAAAGCGCGTGATTTGTGGACGCCAACAGGCGTGAATGTTCCCGATTATCCCTTACTATCACCTGCATGGTGGAGAACCGTACCGACCGTTGTTAAGGAAGGTAAAACCCCTCAGCAAGCCATGGATGATTTGGCAGAATACCTCGATGTGAATATGGAAAAACTCTCCAAAAAAGAAGGCCTTCGTTGTGCGCCTAAATTAAATGAACCTAAAGATCCAAACTATTGGTTAAGTCAGCCAGGTTCACCGAAGCCAAAACTTGAAAATGAAAAGCCACAAGGCAAAACAGTCGATTTTGACACTGCACTTAAACAATACGAACTATAAGGGAGAAAATAATAATGAAACTATTTCTCACGATTTTATTAAGCGTTCTCATTTTAAGAGCAGAACTCGTCTTTGCTGAATTTACGATTTTAACGACTGCTGCGCCACCCTTCGTTTCTGAAGATGGTAAAAGTGGCATATCCATTGATATCGTTAAAGAAATGTTCAAACGCTCAAATATTAAATATCAATTTAAAACCACGCCGTTGGCTAGGGCGTTAGATCAGGCTGCCAAGAAAAAAGACGTGTGTGTCGTGCCTGTGCAGCGATCTCAAGAACGCGAAACTACCTATAAATGGATTAGCCCTATTCTGGTTACGCAATCAGCATTATTTAGCACAAAAGATTCAAAACTGGACTTATCAGTTTTGATCGATGCGAAAGATATGTCGATTGGTGCTTTGCGCGGTGGGGATGAAGAAGAGTATTTACAAGGTTCAGGCTTCAAGAAGGTTCAGACCGCGAATGACGAACTGAACAATGCGAAAAAGCTTGAAAAGGATCGCGTGTCCTTGTGGGCGACTGACTCTATCTTAGGGCCCTATTATGCACAAAAAGCCGGTTTCTCAGTGAAACAGCAACTGGCCTTTCGTTCTACCTTGAGAGCATTGGCTTGCCATATTGAGACGCCAGAAGAAACCGTCGAGAAGTTAAGCGCAAGCCTTAAAGCAATGTATGCAGATGGCACGGTCAAGAAAATCTTCACCGAATACACCAAAGACTTGGATATCGGTGATTTAGGTGGTTTCTTAAATTGATCTGACTTTGTTCTGAAAGAGGAAGGGATGCCTCGCATTTGAAAGTTTATTTTTAAATTGTATTCAAAAGTATTGAGGCTTGTAATGATAATAAAACCTTCGGTGGAGCAGATAGTATGAGAATTAATAGTATATCTGTAAAACTAATTAGTATCGCTTTGCTCATTAACACGGTTGTTTTATGTGGTTTGGGATTTTATGGCTATGAGGAAACAAAAAACCGTTTAGTTAAGGATCTTGAAAACGATACAAATTTATTATTACGGCGCTTAAATCTGAATTTACCGAGTGCGATTTGGAATTTCGATGATGCATATATTAAGAGTACCTTGGAGTCTGAAGCCCGAGCGTATTTCATTAAAGGTATCTATGTGTTTGGTGATAGTGGTGGTCTTATTGCCGCTATCGAACAACAAGACGGTGAGTTAGTTCCCGTTGAAGATCAGCCAGAGCAATTTAACGAAACCAAAACAACAGACTTGGTTTTTGTGGACAAAGATAGTGATGAAAAAAATAATGTTGGTAAGCTTATTATCGATATTACGGATGAAAAAAATAGAGCACTTCTTGATGAAGAAGTAGAAAAAACCATCATACAAATTGCATCGCTAAACGCCATTCTTATGTTGTTGTTTGCCTTTGCAATTGGCCGTATGACGAGACCTATCGGTGAATTAACTACGGTAGCAGCCAGTATCGCCATGGGGAATTATGATCTCGATTTAGACATTAATCGGAAGGATGAAATTGGGGAGTTAGCCGATAGCTTCCACACCATGAAAACCGGGATTAAGAAGAAAGTTCAGGATTTGCGAGATTTAAACGCGACCGGTGATGAATTAGCGGGATGTACAAGTCAAATTGTGGCTTTAGAAAAAGCATTGCATGCGCTGTCATTGCATTCAAATGTAAAGTCGGGCTCTGTTTATCTCTATAATAGTAATAATCGTCTTGAGCTAAAGTCATTCTATCCCCCTAAAAATATCGACTCTGAGCATCGTGCAAGAAACTTTTCGGAAGGTGAAGGGGTTATTGGTGTCGCGGCAAAATTATCTGAAATTGTCTTTGTTCCTGATACCTCTCAAGATGAACGCTTTGTAAAAAGTATGGCCTTAGAATCCGATGAAAGCGGAAAATCGCTAATCTGTGTCCCATTAAGAGACGGTGCTATTTCACTGGGTGTATTGAATCTAACAGGTCAGGTAGGTGAAGTGCGCTTTGAAGAAAGTGATTACGAATATGTTGAAACGATCGCCAGACAGCTTGTGACTACTGTAAAAAATATTCGTATGCGTGAAACCATTGAGGAACAGAATCGCACCTTGGAGCAAAAGGTCGAAGATCGTACCGTTGAGCTTCGAAAAAAGAACCACGATATTCAAGGCATGTTGCACAACATGCAACAAGGCTTATTTACCGTCACTGAAAATGAGCAAATCCACTCTGAATATTCGTCATTTTTAGAAAGGATATTTGAAACCAAGAATATTGCTGGTCGGAATGTTCTCGATTTACTGCTTAGTGGTGCCAGCTTGGGAAGTAATGAATATAACCAAATCCAAGTCGCGATAGAGTCTTTGCTGGGTGCTGATGAGATGATGTTTGAGTTTAATGAACACTTACTGATCAAAGAGTATGAATGTGACATTCAAGGTAGCAAGAAAATTCTGGCACTT
>JBFJZQ010000254.1:0-4975 GCA_041622015.1 Oleiphilaceae bacterium | reverse complement strand
GGAAACTATTTAGGTCGTTCAAGAGTATGTAGCGGCTTAAGGTGATCCCATCTTTTAAAGGAGCATACACCATATTGTTGGTGCGCTTTCCTGCCTCAGACAAATAGTTTTCACAAACTGAGGGTAGTCCCCATTCTTGATATATTTTATGACAAAAATCCCAGCTTTTAGCTTCAATAATAAATCGGATCAAACTTGGCTCGATAAGGCCTAATTCAGGGTGTTGCTTCTCGTAAGCTAGTAAAGCGCGATAAATTACCAGATAGGCCAGAGAAGGTAATAAACCAAGTAGGTACAAAGGGCCAGGGTCACGATCTTTGACCTGTGCATACAAGTTGCTTGCCGTGGCGCATAGTTGTGCCCACTGCCATACGCGCTGGCTGAATGGCCCTTCTCTTGCACCTACCCCTTTCAGTATTGGCATCATAATCGTGGTTGAAATTATATTGCGAATCCCTTGTCTGCCCAGAATCAATACAGCTTGCTCTATACTCTCGACTTCCTCAGAAGAACTTTTGAAAAATGGAGAGTTAGCCATTTTTAATATTTCAGAGGTTAAGGAAGGGTCAGATAATAATATCTTCGAGATTTGAGTATGCGATGAGTATTCATCATTTAATAACCTAATTAACATCGGGAGCGAAGCCGGTCGTCGGGGAATTAAAATAGTGTTCTGAAGGTCGTGATCAATTAATTTAAGTAACTTTTGTTGTACCTCATTCTGTTCAAATTGCGCGCTAGTATTGGGTAAATCCGGGCAACTTAATAACCAGGAAAAAAATGCGGCTTCCAGTTGCTCAAGGTATGAGTTTTTCTGGTCTTCAGTGGCCTCATCACTTCCAATATGCTTTGAATGCTGGATAATTGTACTTTGATCTTCAAACGGTTTTACTTTTAAGGCATTAACAGCCTGGGGACTATTTTTGAGCTGTCGGCGAAAAATACGTCTAATCCAATCAGAAGACATAATAGTGTTTTCCCAATAATGAAATTGTCGAGAAGACAGACCACAGAACAGCAGCTGATATGACTTTTCTATGATAGTTAAGTTCAGGGAGGTGGTGATGTCAAAAATAAAAGGGGTCAAAAAATAAAAGAGGTCAAAATGAACCTCCCCCATTTTAACGGACACTTTTAATCAGAGGCAAAGCCTCATGAAGGAGTGTTCCATGACCAATAAACGTAAGCCCTATAAAACTGCTCGTGCCGGGTTTAACTCAATGTACCGCATGACTGACAAAAAATAATCTTCCTCCTGAACAAGACTTGCCTTATATCTACCCTCCCAGATTGAAACACTACCGCCATACTTGTTGTTTATGTAAGGTACATAGCGCCTTCCTATGAACTGCATAAATACACTAATATCTGCTCTTCCTTTAGGAGTCGCTAATATATGTACATGATTTGTCATCAAGACAAATGCATGTATTGATAACTTGTACTTCTCTGATGCTTTACCTAACCAGTATAAATAACAAGTGTAATCTGAGTCTTCAAAAAAGACAGGAGACCTTGAATGCCCGCGATGTACAATATGAGCGGGCACGTCCGGTAAAAAGAAACGTGGCTTGCGTGGCATAACTTCATCCTTGAAATCTATGCGATTAATATGCCTTTAACTTAAAGATTTAGAATTTAAAAATCAACTATTGGCGACAAAGGGCTTTGACCGCTTTGATTTATTTTATAACAAACAAACACGCCTAACTTATGGGTTTGGATAGCGCCTGAATATCGTATATAAGCAGATATGCAATCTGAATATATGATCTTGTCGGTTCAATAGCCCTAAATAGAAAGATCCCAAGTTAATTTAGGCTGCGTTTGCCATCTTGTGGGACACAATCGTAAAGTCCATTTTTTGCTGCTGTAAATCAACATTATTTAATACCACTTCAATACTGTCACCTAGCACAAAACTGTCTTGACCGTTGCTCAGCTGCTGTTTTCCTGCATCAAACTTTAAGCCTTTAGCACTTAAGCTAGATATATGCACCAAGCCTTCAGCCAAGCCCTGTTCTAGCTCAACGAAGAAACCGAAACTAGTGACGCCGGAAATGGTCCCCACAAAAGTTTGGTCTTTAAACTGAGCCATATATTGGCACTTTAAGCTACTTTCAACTTCACGACTGACTTCATTTGCCTGACGCGATTGTTGAGAACAATGTTGAGCTAATTCTGCCATTGCCGCCTTTGTATAAGGATAGACTTTTTTGGCTAAGGTCTTAGCAGACAATTTGTTTAACCCTAACCATTTCAACGCGCGAGACAGCCCTTTTTGAGATTCAGTACTGCGGATTTTGGCCCGAATCGCACGATGGGTAATTAAGTCGGGGTAACGTCTAATAGGCGAAGTGAAATGCGCATAGGCATCATAAGCCAAACCAAAGTGTCCTTCATTTTCTGCAGAATATTCTGCCTGGCTTTGTGAGCGCAATAGCATGGTACGAATCACACTCGCATCGCTACGGTGACTGATAGCACTTAACAATTGATTGTAGTGTTGTGCGCTAGGCTTTTCCGCACCGCCAAGACTTAAGCCTCTTTCCAGCAAGAAAGCGCGAAGCAAAGTTAGCTTTTTCTGTTGCGGGCCCTCATGAACACGAAACAAACTCGGGATTTTATGCTGCTCTAAAAATTGCGCCGTTGAGACGTTTGTGCACAACATAAATTCTTCAATCATTCGATGCGCATCGTTGCGTTTCACGGCTGAGATACTAGCAATCTTGTGCTTTTTCGTCAGATTAAATTTGAACTCTTGTGTGTCAAAATCAATCGCGCCACGTTTTGTTCTGGCTGATAACAACGCCTCAAACAAAGCGTGTAAATTATGAATATGGGGCACCACATCTGGCGTGGTTTCCTGTACTTTTTTGGCGAGCTTTGAATGCTGATTAGCGACAACAGCATAAGCTTGATCATAAGTCAGCCGGGCATGCGAATGAATCACGCCTTCTGTGAAAGTCGACTTTGTCATCACACCTTGCTTGTTGATGAGCATTTCACAGACCATCACTAAGCGATCCACATTCGGCCTTAATGAACAGAGTCCATTCGACAAGCTCTCAGGCAACATGGGTACAACATGACCCGGAAAGTAGATCGACGTTGCGCGCTGTTTTGCTTCAACATCTAGCAAGTCGTCTGGCTGCACATAATGAGAAACATCCGCAATGGCTACCAATAAGCGCCAATCATCTGTTGTTGTTTGTTCACAATACACTGCATCATCAAAATCTTTGGCGTCGGCACCGTCAATAGTGACAAACGGTAAGTGACGATAATCAACCCGTTCAACTTTGTCTTGATCAGATACAACATTACCCAAGCTGTCGGCGTGGTGAATCAAAGCATCATCCCATTGGCCTGAAATTCCATGACGGCACAGCGCTAATTTAATATCCATACCGACATCATTCGGATGACCAAGCACTTCGGTGATCTTAACTAAAGTATGATTACGATGATTCGGATAGCTCACAATCGTGGTATTCACGTACTGGCCGATTTCTGCATTCAACAAAAACTGGCTATCAACATCGACTTTGTGACTAATCTTCGCGCTATCTGGGAGTATGTAAAATTGTTCGCCGCTGCGTTTAAGCTGACCGACAATCTCTGTGGTTTTGTGTTCAATAATTCTAATCAGCTTGTTGTAGCTGTTATGTCGATCAGAGGTTGAATCGACAAAAACTTCAATGACATCGCCATCAAACACATCGCGTAGCTGATTTTTTGGCAGGAAGAGGTCTTTGTCTAAGTCTTGGTTTGAAACAAAACCAAAGCCATCAGGGTGGATACTAACGGTACCCGTGACCAATGAACGTGGGTCCATTAATTGGTAACCCTTGCGTTGATCAAACATAAGCTGACCATCCCGCTCCATCGCACGCAAGCGCCTGCGTAAAGCTTCTTTTTGTTCGGGATTATTAAGGCTTAATTTGTGAGCGATCTGCTCACGATTTAAATGTTTTTTTACTTTGTCGAAGAGTTTCATGATGAACTCGCGACTAGGGATAGGATTTGCGTAGGTCTTATTATTAGATTGTTCGATATATGCGTTTAAAATAATGTTAATTCTCTTTAGGCCGCCAATCGCTTTGTGCTGTATCTTCAAACTAGGGATATATTCCGCTATGACGTCTGAAGTTGCTGATTAAAGCGTAGACGGGGTGATTCAGAATGCCTGAATCTAAAATAAAAATGGCCTTTTAATAGGCGGTAAAGCGGGAAGAAAACTAAAAATTTACTGAGGATATCACGGGGAGTTATTGCCAAAAACTACGAGGGTATACAAACAAAAAATTTGGCTTTCTCTCAAGCCGACCTGCACAGTAACACCTATACAATAAAAATTGCAAATATATTTTATTGTATAGGTTCGCTTATTATTTAGAGGGATTTATAAAATATCCTGCTGGAAAATGAACACTTTAGATATGAGATTAATGTAACTTCAACCTTGGATTTAAGGCTCTGGTAATTTTATCATTGAGCCATATCAAGGCTGTTCGTAATAAACCATGAATTGCTACCTGGTGCATTCGGTATAAAGATAGGTAAAACAATCTGGCTACCTTCCCTTCTATAAACATACTTTTACCACTCAAATTACCCATCATGTTGCCGACAGTAGAATACTTGCTGAAAGAAACCAGTGGACCATAATCTTTATAAATAAATTGCTTTGGTTCGACGCCAGCAAGTAAACCCGTTAAACTTTTTAATAATAACGAAGCTTGCTGATGCGCAGATTGCGCTCTGGGTGGAACAGGACGTTCACGTCCTGACTGAAAACATTCTGCACAATCACCAAATGAATAAATAGAGTCGTCTAAAGTTGTTTGAAGCGTTCCTGTTATTTTCAACTGATTAATTCTATTGGTTTCAAGACCATCAAGATTAGTTAAACACTCGGGCGCTTTGACACCCGCGGCCCATACTTTGATGTCTGCCTTTATCAAAGTGCCGT
>JBFJZQ010000253.1:0-5052 GCA_041622015.1 Oleiphilaceae bacterium | reverse complement strand
GTTCGTATAGACCTCGAGTCTGCTTGGAGTGATGATAATGACGAACCATTTCTATGTTTGGTAAAAGCACGTTCTTCAGGAAAAATCGGCGAGGCATTCCTACAAGCTTGTAGCTTCCAGAATATTGTAGATTGTGCAAAAGAAACGGAAGCATTAATGGAAATCCTTTCAGGTTACTCCAAACAAGTTCCACAAGATGAAGCCTCGAATATCCATAAAAAAGCTTATGAGTTTTGTGTTGAGCAACAACAACTTGGTGAAGCGGTGCCGCTGAAGGCGCTTTCAAATTACGTTAACGATAAAGAACCTGAGCAATTTGCAGAATATGCACAACAACACGCTCAGTTAGACAGCTCAAAAAACTTGCGGCCTGATACACGAAAATTAAAACACTTAGTTCGTATATCCGGAAAAGGTAATGGCTTAAGCCTGTCGTTCTCCTCAGATCTAATGCAGCAAACCATTCTATTTGATGAGCAGTCGGATACATTAACCATCACAGCCATCCCGAAAAGCTTAAAAAAACAAATCATGGAACACTTGAATTCAGCAAAGCCAGACCATTCTTAACCCCTTAATTTAATTAAAACGCTCTGGATTTACGATTCAGCCCGCGGAGAGAAATATGCCTAGTACACAAAAAGTATTTACTGAAAATGCCGACACTTCCAAACAAACCATCGTAGTATGCGCACTTTATAAGTTCACCATCCTCGATGACTATAAAGAAATCCGGGAACCGCTGCTTTCATTACTCCTTAACCATAAAGTTAAAGGTACACTGCTATTAGCGAGAGAAGGCATCAATGGCACGATTGCAGGCAGTCGAGAAGCCATCAATACCATACAAGAGTGGCTATTTAAAGATATTCGTTTTGAAAACATGAGCTATAAAGAGTCTTACCATGAGGTAAACCCTTTCCATCGTACCAAGGTAAAACTCAAAAAAGAAATCGTCACAATGGGGGTTGAAGATATAGACCCAAAAGAAATTGTCGGCACCTATGTCAAACCTAAAGATTGGAACCAGTTAATTTCAGACCCCGATGTTTTATTGGTTGATACCCGTAATGACTATGAGGTTCATATTGGTACATTCAAGAATGCCGTTAACCCAAATACAGAAACTTTCAGGGAATTTCCACAATACGTTAAAGACAACCTCGACCCAGAAAAACATAAAAAGGTTGCCATGTTTTGTACCGGTGGTATTCGTTGTGAAAAATCTACTGCATTTTTAAAACAACAGGGCTTCGATGAAGTGTTTCATTTAGAAGGTGGTATTTTAAAATATTTGGAAGAAGTCCCAGAAGACAAGTCATTATGGGAAGGTGAATGTTTTGTATTCGATAATCGTGTCGCGGTTAATCATAAATTAGAAAAAGGTCAATACGATCAATGCAATGCCTGCCGCTTACCTATTACCGAAGAAGACAAAAAAAGTGAAAAGTATATGGAGGGTGTAAGCTGTGCGCATTGCCATGAAAAGCTTAGCCCTGAACAAAAGCTCCGGTTTACTGAGCGGCAAAAACAAATAAAACTCGCCAAAATCCGAGGTGAACAGCATATTGGTGGTGAAGTTCAAAAAACCATTTTAAAAAGAAAAATGCTCAAAAAAACGCATAAAGCAGAGCAAAGTCAAAAAAACCAAGGAAATACTTGAGAATAAACGAATACACTTAAATACCAGTAAGCAATTTTGTTTACTGGTTCGCCTGAAATATTTTAAACATGCGTATAATTAATTGAAAATTCAATAATAGCTACATGGATGCCCAATGCGCTCACCCCTAAAAGCCTTAATACCCATTCTGTTTTTAGTTCTTTCTGGTTGTGCTCCCGTCACCATAACCCAAAGTGGACAATCAGACTTCCAACTCAGACCCGACTATGAAGAATCAAAATATTTCTTTTTTTGGGGCTTAATTGGTGAGCATCATATAGACGTCAAAGAAATTTGTCAGGATAAACCTGTGAAACAAATGCAGACGAAATATAGTTCTTGGGATGTACTTTGGGGCGGCCTAAGCCTGGGTTTATATTTACCTCGTACAGCTAAGGTTTGGTGTCAGTCGGAGAACAAATAATGAAAAACTTTAGCAAGCTTGCAAGCCTTTTAAGTATTCTTAGTTGTTTGAAGCTCGGTGGTTGTGCAGTCATCCATTTTGAAAATGGTAATGTTGTTCCAGACCCGAATGAACGTAGCCTATACGAAACAATGTTTGGCGAAGAACACACTCCCTCAATTGATCCTGGTAGCTCAATAAGATTTGAAAAATGGTACCACCACGGTTTTTATCAAATTGCAGAAATCAGCAACCCGCTTGATTTAAATCGAGTGTGCACTGGTTTGGACTGGAATCATGTCACCACTAAAACTGGACCAATCGATACTCTAGTGAGCTTAATCGACAATATCATACTCATTCCTGCATCCTCTGCCGGTATTGATTTATGGTCTCACTGGAGCATGGAATACTCTTGTCGGTACCAATAAATATCGACAAGAGCCTCATCTAACACTAGTTTTTTGTTTTAAATGGTATCCAAATAGCATTCCTAACAAGATTGCACACAAGCCTAAACCTAAGCCCATCCCCATCCAGACACCAGATGCCCCCCAAAGCTTACTCGCAAAATATGAACAAGGAATACCGATACACCAATAACTAAAAATGGCGACCAAAGTCGGTGAACTGCCTAATTTAAAACCTCTTAGCGCACCCATTAAAATAACTTGCCAAGCATCTACAAACTGAAATAGCGCAGCCACAAATAAAATGCCACTCGCGATTAAAAGTAGCTCTTGGTAATTCGCACTTTTAATATCATCACTTTGTAAAAAGAAGTTCACTAACATTTCAGGCGCTAACAGAAAAAATGCACCTGCCACAAATGCACTCAATGACGATAAAAATAAACCAGATTTTAGAGCAGACGTGGTTTCAGAAATTTTATTTTGGCCATATAGTTCGCCAACCTTTACAGATACTGCTTGAGAAATCCCCAAGGGAATCATAAAACTTAACGTCGTTGATTGAAGCGCAATCTGATGTGCCGCCAAAGCATTTACCCCCAACAAACCTACAATTAAAGCCGCGGCAGAGAACATCCCAACCTCCATCGCATGAGCTAGAGCAATAGGCAAACCCAATTTAAAGGTTTCATTCATTCGATGCTTTGAGAAGGAATCCCAACCGCTAAAAAGAGAATACTGCTTAAATTCCATTTTCCTGTAGGTTAAAAATAACAAGCCTAATAACATTGCACAGGCAATGATACAGGTTCCCAAAGCTATACCTTCAATGCCCAATGCGGGTAATCCAAATTCGCCTTTCATTAAAATATAGCTAAGTGGATAGTTTAAAAGCGTTGCAAAAAAACTGATCGGCAAAATAGCGCCCGGCTTGCCCATTCCAATGACAAAACTTCGAATAAGCACAAACCCAAACGCAGGAAGTAGCGACCAAACAACGACTTTTAAATAGCGCTCAGCGTAGCGTACAGTTAATTCCTCTTGGCCAAGAGCTAATAAAATTGGGCCGGCAAACCAGATTATCAAAGAAAAAGTTACAAATAGAATGAGTACCAATACAACGCCAGCCAAAAGTGACTGGTGTACTGAATTAGAGTCTTTTTTTCCATTATAAAACGCAATTAGGTTAGCTGTCGCAACTAAAGCTCCGATTCCAACAACATAAAAAAACTGAAAAACGACGGCTCCAAGGCCGCCGCCAGCTAATTCAGTGACACCCAGCTGCCCCATTAAAATGGTGTCGATAAATGACATTAAAGCAAAAGATATTTGACCTATTACAATAGGAAAAGATAATTTTGAGATTTCTTTTAGCATGAAAAGACGACTATTAGAGAAGATAGGCTGAAATTAATAAAGCACGGTTTACTTAAATTAATACCATTAGTGGGTATTTGATATTCAAAAAGTTTATAAAAAGAAATCAGATAGGAGTATTTTCCAGTGATTTCAAAGAACGCATTGTTATACAGGAGCTTTATAATGCTATGACTAATGAAGAAGCTAAAGATATTAGTCATTGGAACTTTTTATAATAGAATTAATCTTAAATGTTTGCTTTAAGGCCTTACTACTAGGATCATTAAATGAACAATTAACATAATGACTATTAGAAGCCAGGTAAATAAAGTACCATAAAAACGCCCAGGTGATGGGCCATTTCGCTTAGACATTCCCCAAGCATGCGCCACACGGCTGATAACAAGCACTATTCCGAATATATGTAATAAGATTGGATTCAATGCATTCAACTCTAACATCACCAAGAGTAAAGCGGCGATGGGTATATTTTCGACTGCATTGCCATGTGCCCTTATTGCACTTTTCATTGCTTTTGAAGACTTAGCCTCACCTAGGGGTATTTTTTCACCACGACGAAAGGTCGTCACTCTATACCCTAAAATGATAATTAATAAAGCCAGTAAGCTTACATAAAACGGAGTAATGTATAACATTGTAAACCCTAATAAATTCAATAAATCATGCAGGAAGCGCTATTTTTCTGGCCGTGTAGCACTAGGAAAGTTTGTAACTGAGTTGCGTACGCCACTTACTTTTGGTGTACCACTTTGCTCAACTTCATCTATTCGAACAACAGCATTCATAGGAATAAAGGTTCGCTTAACACCTGAAAATTCATTTTTCAAACGCTCCTCACTTGGATCTACAAGAAGCTGACTCTTTTCACCAAAAAGAAGCTGTTCAACTTCAACAAACCCATATAGATCAGAAGCAAAAACGTGAGTGGCATAAATTTCGAAAATATCTTCATTATTATAAAATATAATTTTATAGATCTTTTTTGTACTCATGAATCGTTTGCGTTCCAAGATAGGTAAAATGGACGCGAATCATAGCACAAAAAAAAACATACCATCCAAGAGTTAACTGCAGGGCGTGTTGATGAGTCAAAAATACTGGGGAGTTATGAGCGGTTTTTGTCTTTAATATATTGAAGCGCATCTTTCACCGCCTTTTCTGCTTTAGCCTCAATTTCTTGTCGCTCAATTGGCGAC
>JBFJZQ010000252.1:0-5054 GCA_041622015.1 Oleiphilaceae bacterium | reverse complement strand
CAAACAAGTTTATCTTGGTCTTCAGAGATGATACTTCAGCTTTTGATGGCGAAAAAATGGAAAAGCTTAATCGCAAAGGTATGGTTAATAACAAGTTTAATGCTTTTATCATGCAAGCACTTCAAGCAAGCGGCGTTGAGACACATTTTGAAGCTTTATTATCAGATAACGAATGTTTGGTTAAAAATTTGAAAATGCTCCCGGTTGAGTGTGTGGTTAGAAACTATGCTGCTGGAAGTTTAGTGCGTCGTTTAGGGGTAGAAGAGGGTAAAGCGCTCAATCCACCTACTTTTGAACTATTTCTAAAAAATGACGCATTACATGATCCTATGATCAATATCTCCCATTGTGTGGCATTTGGCTGGGCGACTAAAGAGCAATTAGCCGAAATGGAAAAGCTCACTTATAAGGTGAACGAAGTCTTATCAAAATTATTTGACGATGCAGGCATGATGCTTGTTGACTACAAATTAGAATTTGGGGTCTTTGAGGGAAAAATAGTTCTTGGCGATGAATTTAGTCCCGATGGTTGCCGTATTTGGGACAAAGAAACCAAGAAAAAAATGGATAAAGATCGCTTTCGTCAAGGTCTAGGAAGCGTGATTGAAACTTATGAAGAAGTAGGTGGTCGTTTAGGAATTCAGTTCGATTAAGTAAAAATTCCACCGTAATCCGAAATAGTGTCTATATTAATACTTATACGTTTAAATGCATGAATAGAAAGGTATAAAGTTATGAAAATCGTAAATAGACTATTGGTTCCGATGGCGCTTGTAACAAGCATGACTGCTCAAGCAGATATTATTGGTGGAAGCGTAGAAGCAAGCTATTGGTATGCCGGTTTAGGCGGTGATGCTACGTTTGGCAGTACAACGATTGATGTGGAAGATGATTTAGATCTTGATACCAATAGTTTTTTTGAATTAGCTGCAACGGTTGAACATCCTGTTCCGCTTATTCCGAATGTGCGCTTAAAGTATTCTGATATGGATCAAACTGAAAATGGTAACTTATCAGCTAATTTTGGTTCAGGTTCTAATCAAGTTAATTCTGGCAATGTTGAAACCAATTTAGACTTAAGTCATGTCGGCCTTATTTTATATTATGAAATTCTGGATAACTGGGTGTCTGCGGATTTTGGTTTGGATCTCAGAAAATTTGATGGTCAATTAAAAATATCAAGTTCAGATGATACATCTGAATTTCAAACTGATATTGATGAGTTCTTACCGCTAGGTTATGTCTCAGCAGAATTTGCGATGCCTTTTACAGATATGTCAGCAGGTGCTGAAATCAGCGCTATTTCCTACTCTGGCAACTCAATTCATGATGCAAAAATACGTCTAAGACAAGGTTTTAGCTTAGCCTTTATAGAAATAGGTTATCGTAAAATGGGCATCAAATTAGAAGACCTTAGCAATACTGATGTGGATATCGATTTTAGTGGGGTATATCTAAGCACAGGATTAGATTTTTAATTTTTTATTAATGGAGTAGTCGGTGCGTATTTTAGTAACAGGAACAGCAGGATTTATCGGTTCAGAGCTAGCCATTCGCCTTTTAGAGAGAGGCGATGAAGTCATCGGTGTAGATAATGTAAACGATTACTATGACCCTAGCTTAAAAGAAGCACGTTTAGATCGCTTGAAAGTCTATGATCAATTTACTGAAGTACGCATCTCATTAGAAGATAAGCCTGCCATAGAAAAAGTTTTTGAAGACTATAAACCTACTAAAGTTGTCAACCTTGCCGCTCAAGCAGGTGTTCGATATTCCTTAGAAAATCCTCAGGCTTATATCGATGCCAATATTGTTGGTTTTACCAATATTCTGGAAGGGTGTCGTTATCATAAAGTAGAGCATTTGGTGTATGCATCAAGTAGTTCTGTTTATGGTGCAAATGAGACCATGCCTTTCTCTGTTCATGACAACGTTGATCACCCTGTCAGCTTGTATGCAGCCTCAAAGAAAGCCAATGAATTAATGGCGCACACCTATAGTCATTTATTTAACTTACCGACCACAGGCCTGAGATTCTTTACTGTTTATGGCCCTTGGGGTAGACCCGACATGGCTCTTTTTAAGTTCACCAAGAATATTATTGAGGGTAAACCCATTGATGTTTTTAACTACGGCAAGCATCAGCGTGACTTTACTTACATTGATGATATCGTTGAAGGTGTTATCCGTACTCTAGATCATACAGCTCAGGAAAATCCAGATTGGTCAGGTAAAAAACCAGATTCTGCAAGCAGTAAGTCACCTTATCGAATCTACAATATTGGTAGTAACAACCCTTGCGAATTGCTGCGATATATTGAAATCATTGAAGAGTGTGTGGGCAAAAAAGCGATTAAAAACATGTTACCGCTGCAAGCGGGTGATGTATTAGCAACCTACGCAGATGTCGATGCGCTAATTAAAGATGTTGATTACAAGCCTTCCACCACAATAGAAGAGGGTGTAGCGAAGTTTGTTAATTGGTATCGGGATTTCTATAAAGTTTAATTGCTTATTTGAGCAGAATATCATTGCAAGGCGCTGAATTGTTTGATAAATTACGCGCCTTCTCATCAAGCACACAGCTTGAAGGTGAAATAGGACTATAGCTCAGTTGGTTAGAGCACCACCTTGACATGGTGGGGGTCGGCAGTTCGAATCTGCCTAGTCCTACCAGATTTAAAGCCTCGCATTAGCGGGGCTTTTTTGGTTTTAAACGACTTATAAATCCTCGCTCTAAATTAGTATCTTCTAATAGCGCCAAAACTATTCTCGTAGGATCATCCTACAGACAAAATTTATATTGCTCACCATACTCATTCCAAGAACTTAGTTGTTAATAACACAAATAAAACAGCGCGTTACTTATATGGAGAGTCGGAAGCGATATGAATACTATTTGGGATAAGATTTTTAGACGCACAGCGACTATCGTGATTTTTATGGCGGCTATTACCCTTTTGAAGGGCTGTAGCGGAGGTAGCGCGACTCAGTCTGACTCTAAAGACTTTGAAGTACCTGTTGATATTGAACCCGTTAATATTGGTGGTGATGGCGACCTTTTTGAGCCGACTCGTTTACTGGAAGTGAGTATTGAACTCGATGAAGATGATTTACAAACCTTACGCTCAGAAGGCCGAAGTCTCGCAAGCACTGCACGTGAGTGCATTCCTGACTTTGAATACACCGAATTCGAAGGCTCAGTCACCATTGATGGCGATACGCTTAATAAAGTCGTCATTAGAAAGAAAGGCTTTCTCGGGTCTTTAAGTCGCAGTAAACCCTCTTTTAAGTTTGATTTTGATGAACTTCAAGATGGGCGCACCTATCAACATATGACGCGCATGACGCTGAATAATAATAGACAAGACCCTTCAAATGCTCGGCAGTGCATGGCATACGATTTATTCCGTGCAGCGGGCTTGGTCGCGCCTCGTTGCAACTTAGCAAGGGTAACCGTAAACGGGGAATTCTACGGTATTTACACCAATGTTGAACCCATCAAAAAGCCTTTCCTTAAGCTGAATTATGGCGATAAAAGCGGCAACTTATATGAAGCTCAAATTGCTGACTTTGGCCAATTTTCAGGCGATAAGTTCGAAAAGAAAACCAATGAAAAAGAGAATGGTCGGAGTGATTTACAAGCTGTTGCCGATGCCTTTTCACTGCCGGAAGAGCATGTTATACCCGCCTTGGCTGAGCTCATTGATCTTGAAGAGTTCGTACGCTTCTGGGCGATGGAAACGCTTTTGGGGCACTGGGATTCTGCATCAGGCAACGCAAATAATTTTTATATTTACCAATCCCCAGTCGATAATTTATTCCACTTCATACCATGGGGAGCAGATGCTTCGTTCAACGGATTACATCCACTTAAGCCTGGTTCAGGGCGGCTTTATCGAAACTTCAATTTAGCATCGAAACTCTATCAACATGATGAATATAGAGCTGCATATTACGACACGATTAATGAGTACTTAGCAACCATCTGGAATGAAGCAGACTTGCTCGCGGAAATAGATCGCATTGCGCTGCTCACGAATACCGATGCATCTGCTACAGCGTCTTTATCCAATTTTATATCGGGCAAAGGCGAGGAGGGCGATCAGGACTACCAAGCCAGCCAACGTGCCATTCTAGAAAGTGCTATGGCGGGTGATCACGCAGAGGTCATTGAATATTTAATAGCAGATGCAGAAATCAGCTGCACTGAGCCTATAACTACTCAACTTACCGGAAATGTTGTCTCGGTTTCTGGCAGCGATTCGGGCACATTTGGCTTCAAATTACCTTCGGGTCATGTTGTGAATGCGAGTATTTCAGCGGCCAGTTTTGCGGTGGATGCGATTGTTCAAACCACAGAGAACCTCAGCTCACCGAGCGTGGTTAGTCTCTTGGTGATTGGTGCCGACACAAATGATGACTTTACCCCTTATGTGCTGCAAATTTTCATTGAAGAACCTGAGTTCGTTCTTGGAACAAAAACCTTACACGGCTTTGCTACCAATTTGATGTTATTCGAGGTGGATGAATCCCTGCCTTTGGGGGTTAAAACCATCGCGCTAGGTTCTGAAGGTACGATCAGCATTAAAAATATAGGGGAAGGTGCTAGTGCAGGTGATGTGAGCCTGACTATAAATGCTGAGCTTGAATATGTCTCTGAAGGTAATTAAGCGATGTCTAGCCTGAATGACTTTGAAAGTCATACCTTGGAGCAACAATCGCGAGCAGCATTAATGGATCGTGTCGATACGAAATTCATGCTGCCAATTGAAAAGCTGGGTGCTTACCTAAACACGTTAAACACTGAATATACCCTGCTGGAAATCGATGGGGTTAGAGACAGTCGCTATGACTCGTTGTACTTTGATACCCCCGATTTAAGTTTCTATATGGCGCATCATAATGGGAAATTGAACCGTAATAAGGTTCGGCTTCGGCGCTATATTGAATCGGGCATAGCCTTTCTAGAAGTGAAAAATAAAACCAATAAATCCAGGACGATGAAGCAACGTATCCCTTCTTTTGAGGACGCGTCGTGTACTAGCCAGCAT
>JBFJZQ010000251.1:0-5058 GCA_041622015.1 Oleiphilaceae bacterium | reverse complement strand
GTGTCTGGGCTCTTCCAACCAAACATTGCAGGGTCCAAAGACATGTGGTTTTGTTTAATTAAGATTTCACCTGTAGCGGCCTCAGGTATTTCTTTCTGAACGACTTCAAAAAGTTCTGCCGAGATGGGGCCAGCTTGAGGACGTTTAATAAGGTTAATGGCTGTATAGGTTGTCATTGTTTTTCCCTTTTTTATTTTTAGTGATTCAATTAATGTTATTTCTTATGAGATGGAGGCCTTATTTTAATATTACGCCATCATTTGCCTTTTAAACTTTACACGCAACTCTTATCCGTTCAGCAGGCACTTTTAACTGTTCGATTAAATACACTTTGAAGGCCTCATCATAAGGTTGAAGCGCTACGGCTTTCTGCATACATAAAATCCAAGCATCGCGCTCTTCCGAGCCTACTGATAAATGCCTATGCGCAAAAGGGATATTAATACTGCCGAAATGTTCTGAATATAATCGTGGCCCGCCTAACCAGCCGCTTAAAAAATAGGCCAGTTTTTTGCGTGACTCTGCTAGGTCATTTTTGTGCATGCTGCGGATAATTTTAGCTTCTGGCATCGTATCCATAAAGTCGTAGAAAGAATCCACCAATTTAGTTAAACCCGCTAATTCACCGGCGGCTTTGTATGAACTATCGCCAACACCATACTTTACAGATTCAGTACTCATAGACCTTCCTTCGATTTAAATAACTAAATAACGGGGATGAATATCCCGTAGAGAACTGTAGCAAATTTAAGCCGAGCTGTATTAATAAATCAAACACTTGGAATCAGTCTTGATGAATGAAATACTCAGCACACTTCATAAACTTACGCACTAAAGAGTGTTCACTTGCTACCCATCAGCCAATTTCTACCTCAAGTTTCAGACTGTTTAGCGCAACACAACAATCTGGTATTACAAGCCGAACCGGGTGCCGGTAAATCAACCGCATTACCGCTAAGCCTTATAGGTGCTGAGTGGCTGGTCAATAAAAAAATTGTGATGTTGGAGCCGAGGCGCGTAGCGGCCAAATCTATCGCCCATTATTTAGCCAAACAATTGGGAGAAAAGGTTGGTGAGCGCGTGGGTTATCAAGTAAAAAATGACCGAAAGATTACTCATAACACGGTCTTAGAAATCGTTACTGAAGGCATACTGAGCAGACGCATTCAACACGACCCTGAATTGTCTGACGTGGCGTTGATCATTTTTGATGAGTTTCACGAGCGCTCCATTCATTCTGATTTAGCTTTGATGTTAGCCTTGGAAGTACAACAGACGATACGCGAAGATTTAAAACTTCTGGTGATGTCTGCCACGATAGATACCCAAGTCATTTCCCGTTACTTGGATAATGCGCCTGTCATAAAATGCCCCGGTCGGGCTTTTCCTGTCTCGCTAGCTTATGTCTCTAGTGGCGCTTATCAAGATAAACAAACGCTCAGTTTGAAGGTAATAACAGCCTTGAAATCGGTTTTATCATCTAACAACGTATTACCAACCAACAATGATTTATCATCTAACAATAAAGGCGATACCTTGGTTTTTCTACCGGGCCAAGCAGACATAAAACGATGCTTGGCTGAAGCCACTAAAGCCTTTCATGACTCATCTGAATTTATTTTTCTGCCGCTGTATGGTGGCTTATCGATCGAGCAACAAGAACAAGCCTTAAGACCTGACCCAACGGGTAAACGCCGTGTCGTGTTCACAACAAATATTGCGGAAACCAGTTTAACGATTGAAGGCGTGACCTGCGTGATAGACAGTGGATTGGAAAAAGTTTCTGTTTATGATCCGCAGAGTTGTATGACACGGCTGGAAACGTCATATATCTCGAAAGCATCGGCAGATCAGCGCAAAGGCCGAGCCGGACGCCTACAAGCAGGCTCGTGTATTCGTTTATGGAATGAAGCCAAGCAGCATTCCTTGAAAAACTTTCAAGGTGAGGAAATTCTCAGCGCTGACTTGGCAAACTTAGTGCTCGATTTATTTGCATGGGGCTTAACTGAGTTCGAGACTATAAACTGGTTAACACCCCCACCCTTGGCACACTTTGAATCGGCTAAACAGCTGCTAGTGACTTTAGGGCTGGTGACCACTTTAGGAAAAATCACGCCTTTAGGCACACAAGCGTCTAAGCTAGGGCTTCACCCAAGATTGGCCGCCATGCTACTTCAAACCAATAGCAATATGGAAAAAGCTATAGCCTGCGAACTTTCAGCCCTACTGTCTGAGAATGACATTTTTTTCAACCGACGCGGTGTCGATATTGTTGAACGTTTACTTGCGATTCAAGACTATAAGGCGCATAAAAAGGTAGCGCTTCAATCTTGGCCTTTAAAGACCGCGATTGTCGAGCACGCTTTAAACACAGCAAAGTCGCTAAAAAACACCTTGAGTGTTTCGACCAAGTGCCCTGTTTATACCCTAAGTCAATTGCAAGAACATATGGGCAAACTACTGTTACTAGCTTATCCAGACCGTCTTGCAAAAAGGCGCTCCGAACACTGTGGCCGTTACCAACTTGCCAACGGTAAAGGCGTTCAACTCTTTGATGACGACCCGCTCTTCGGCTCGGATTGGTTGGTGATTAGTGACTGCAATGCACAAAAAAAACAAGGTACCATCTTTAGTGCAGCGTCGATTTCATTGGAGGCTATTCATGATTCAATTGGACATTTAATCGAAGAGAAAGACACCTTCCGCTTAGATGATAAGAAGCAAAACATTGTGGGCCGCAAAGTATCTTCCTACCAAGCAATCACCCTTCGTTCCCACCCCCTCACCAATATTCCCGCAGAAGAATTCCAAAAATGTCTCGTTAGTCTTCTTCAATCAGAGGGCCTTGATATTCTTAACTGGACTGCTAAATGTGAACAGTGGTTAGCAAGAGCGACGTGGTTAGGCACGGTAATGGAGAGTTTTCCAACATTAACACCAGCGTCCTTAATACAAACTGCAGACCAATGGTTGCTGCCTTATTTATCAAGCATCAAAACCTTGGCACAACTGAAACAATTCGATGTGTTCCAGCTGGTTCAAAGCGTTTTAACGTGGGAAGAACAGCAACTACTGGAAATAGAAGCACCAGAAAGTTACCTCACGCCCAGTGATAAAAAGATAACGATTATTTACGATAAAAACCAAGGACCGACGGTATCGGTCAGACTGCAAGAGATGTTTGGTGAGCTTGAATCACCCAAGATTGGTGGATATACCGTTCCCCTTAGATTCGAATTGCTATCGCCAGCACAACGCCCTCTTCAAACCACCAGCGATTTAGCCAACTTTTGGAACACCTCTTATTTTGAGGTTGCCAAAGATATGCGAGGAAAATACCCACGACATAGATGGCCAGAACAGCCTTTATTAGAAAAACCGGGGCACTCAATTAAACATAGGCGGCGCTAAAAATTTTATAGTAGCGTGAATTAGCTAATAGCTATTTAAGCGAGTAATTTTAAGTAAAAAATCAGATCAGATCTGACCGGCACTTACATAAGACAAATTAGTTCAATTTATAGGGTATAGTAACAAAACCTAAGGTGCGCAAGCACACCCTATAAAGACTTAAGTTTGTTTGAAAATACAAGTTGTATGCTTAAGCAAGTGCTATCCACAGCAGAATAGATTAATCCCCATACCAAGAGGTAGTTCTATTTAAAAGTTGTTTATTCTGCGTATGATGAACAAAATTTCCAGCGAAGGCCACTCCAATGTTCTTTCGATTAAAATATAATAAACAACGCTTTAGAACTAATCTCCAAGCAGCAACCTACAATAAGAAGTATTATGAACAATACTAAAAGCTTGCACATACCAGAGAAAGAATACCTCACGCTTGAACAACGCAAGATAGTCAATTGGCATTCAATGATCCTACAAAACCGCAGTATGCCTCTATTGCTGGTTGACTTCGAAAAGATCTTGAACAAGATAGCTAAATATCGGGAATTAACTGAACGTGACTTCAACAAGGTCATTGCTGAGCAACCAGATAAAATTATAGAACTGGTACAACAACTTGATATTATCGATGTCAATACGCCTGCTCTGGATTTATTCGGATATACCAATAAAGAGACGTTTACCTCTCTTACCTTTGAGGATCATATAAAAGATAATATAGGCGCAGCCAAGATGTTGGTTTTGTCTATACTTGAAGGTCGTCATTTTATAGCTGTCGAAGCTACCGCTAGGCATTCTAGTGGAGAGAACTTTAATGTAAAAATACAACTTTATGTGCCCACTGATTGTGTTACCTCAACGAAAGCTATTGTGTCCCTTACGCGAATTTCCACTTCAGGCCAGCTATCAATAAAACGTTTCGTTGACAACATTGCTTATAAATCGTTTGTAGATAACGCACCAGTATGTATCCATGAAATCGATGAAGAAGGTCGGCTTCATAGCATGAACAAGACAGGACTCACCTTAATGGGGCTAAATAATGCAAGTAAAATTAAAGGCCGATCTTACTTAAGTTTTGTTGAAGAAGTTGATAGGGATCGAATAGGCAGTCTTATGCAGAGAGCATTTGAAGGTTATTCTTCAGAATTTGAGTTCACCCTAATCACTTGTACCGGCACAAAAGCTTTTACTTCTTGTTTCATTCCAATGGAAAAAAATACGACGTCTGCAGCTCGTATCATTGGCGTCACTCAGGACATCACTGAACGTAAAGCGTCAGAGCAAGAACTGTATTTCATGGCTAACTATGACCACCTGACAGGGCTACGTAATCGTTTCAATTTTCTGGATGCAACAAAGCAAATAGTAGCCCAAGCTATTCGGCACCAATATCTGTTGGCTTTTTTGTTCATCGATATTGATAATTTAAAACCAGTTAACGATACACTTGGTCATAATGCGGGTGATTCATTATTGAAAGAATTATCTTCTCACTTGAAATCGGTACTACGCTCAGAAGATCTTGCCTGTCGGTATGGAGGTGATGAATTTTTGGTCTTATTACCCTGTATCAGTGATAAAAGTTATGCCGAACTTGTAGCAAAGAAGATATTAAAAAATTTACAGCTTTCTAAATTTGAATCTGAT
>JBFJZQ010000250.1:0-5100 GCA_041622015.1 Oleiphilaceae bacterium | reverse complement strand
TTCAACATGATGAGGGTTTCGTTGTGTATAGATGGTTGCGACGGGCCCGCCGCAGGATATGCCTAATAACGAAAAGCTTTCTACTTTAATATGTTGAATAAGTTCAGAGAGAATGAGAACTTCATCTTCAATATCAAAACGGTCTCGTTGGCGTTCACTCAGCCCCACACCGGGGCGGTCATAGCGTACTACGGTGTGATACTTGCCAAGACGCTCAAAAAAACGGCGAAAGTCCTGACTATTCCAGTCTAACTCAAGGTGACTCACCCACCATGCAGGTACCAGCAAAAAGGGCCCAGATCCATTCAAAGCATAGGCCACGCTTTTACCATTGGTGGCGGTGAAAAATCTGACTTTAGGCGTATTCATTGCAAGCTTGTTCCTGTTTGACATTATTTTGAATCGGAGAATCCAAGTTTTAGTCAGTTTGTATATTTACGTTATAGGAAGGTTTTACAACAAAACAGTCTGATCATATAGCGCAGCAAGACATTCATCGACATGACTGGTTACCAAGAAATGACTTGCACCCTTGATGATATATTTTTTACTGTTCGGTAGGTGAGTGTGCAAATGAGTGCAAATTGCATGAGCAACAGAGTTAGACTTGTCTCCGTAAATCAAACGCATGGGGACCATACATTGCTGCAAGTCGATCAATTCACTATCTATTAAAGCATTCAGATCCCAGTGTCTAATATTGTTTGCAAGTAATGGCACCATACTATCCTTGATAAAATCAGGTAAAGAATCAAAGGAGCCATGCCCGCCCCAAAAGTCGATCACTTGGCCACAAGCGTAAGGCGTATTTATTGACACAGCATGACGATATTTAGTCAGGAATTGTTGGACTGCCATGCTCATTTCTACATCATGAACTTGATTCAACACCCATACAGCCACAGGTTCAAATAACGACACTTGGCTTAGCTTTACATTGCCTTTAAGCGCTTGTGCCAGTGCAATGACGCCTCCGAAAGAATGACCGACAAGATGGATGGCTTGATCTGTCAATTCACTAACGATTTGTCCTATAAGGTCTAGCTCAGTGTCTATAGTAGGGTTTGCAAAATCGTCTGGGTCAGGTGTGCCACAATGGCCCGGAAGCTTTATCGAAATACAATGATGATGAGTCGAAAGTTTATCGATCATTCTTTTCCATGTTGAGGTGGTGGCGTAAGAGCCATGGATGAATACGATAGGCGAACCACTGCCTTGTTGTTCATAATAAGCCTCTATATTCATACATTCACCTAAGTGTTCAATAGTTAGTTTAAGAGCACAAAGCGCTAGTTTTTTCAGGCCCATAATTGTCCTGAAACGGTTATTGTGAAATGTGAGTAAGGCCAAAATAACCAAGCTAGAGGCTTTCGTTACCTTTTATTGCTTTAAATAAGAGCAGGCACTTTCTCCACAATAGCTCTTGGATAGGAGGCGCTTATTGGGTATCAATGATCTCTGACACCGTTCAATGCTAAAAAGCGAGCATGTATATACCGATTATTATGGCAAATAGAATCGATAAACCCATTAATGTCATCCAAGGAAAAGGTGGTGCGGGCGGCTCAATTTCAAGTTGTTTTTCGAGATAGTTTCTTAGTAGTCTGGTATTACGTGTATTTGCCTTATAAATAGCATCAAAGGCATCGCCGACTATCGGTATCAGACCGCCAAGAAAGTCGATACCAATATTGCGAAGCATGCGCAGCTTCAAGAGCTTACTTGCACCTGCTCTTTGCGCTTCAATCAAGATATACACTGAAAGCACCAGACCAAGAAGATCCCCCGCCACAGGCACCAGACCTATTACGGACTCAAGACCAATCTGAAATCTGGTAAAAGGAATGGTGATACTGCTGTCGGTGATATAACTGAATTTATCCAAGCGAGCGAGCACCGCGCGCTGATTGGTTTCCACAGGATTTGCCATTAGATCTCCAGCAGCTAGGTGTCTATTTGGAAAAAATATAGAGACTCATGAGCTACAAGCTCAAAGGCCTGAACTCAAGTGTAGCATTCATTAAATTAAAACAACCAACAATCAATGATGTCAGAGTCGAATGGTACGTGCTTAAGCTGAATATTCACAATTATGACGTTCGTTGAGCTTGTCGAAACGGGCAAGAAACGTGAGTTCGCGGAAACCGAAGCCTCTCTTCGACAAGCTCAGGGACTGAAGTGGTTGCTTAAGTAAGTGCCATTCATGTCAGAGTTATTAAACTCATCAAATGAAATTGAGACCCAAGGAATATATGGTTTGGTGATAGGCTTAACTAACAAACTACAGCGTTGCGTATTAATCGACTGGGTAAGACTGGTCTTAATTTTTAGCCTAAATTTTACCTCGTTTAAAAAAAATCATGCCGTAAAGCTTGTCCAGTGGGCATTTCACTCTATGAGGGATATCAATTTCTAGCACTTTAAGTTGCTCTCCCAGCACTGGTCAGATTCTAGGGTGATGAGAACGGCGGGCTTATGTTCGCTTACCAACTGAATTAGCAGGTCTGCCTTTCGGTTAGGTGTAAGGGCATTGGTCGTCAAAATTCTGATTTGATTTTCCAAGCTGCTATTGCTGCCCGCAGCCCTAAGCGCCGCTAAGTCTTCTTCTATAAATTAGGCGTTGCACAAGTTGTAAGAACATACACAGCAAATATTATTTGAAGGAGCTTTATCATTTTGCCTGCCTGTTAGAACAAGGGCTTACTTTTGTATGACTTTAAGTTGATTGAGCTCTGTCAGTAAGCTTATATTTTCTTGGGATAATTCTTTATTCTCTTTAGCGGTGCGTTTTAATTGGTTTTGTATGTCTTTTAAGCTTTCATTCATTTCACTAAGTTGGATTGAAAGTTTGTCATTTTGTTTTTTGCTGGTGGCTAATAGCTTTTCTAAGAAAACTTGTTTCGCTTGTTGTTCGTATAGTGAGCCATCTTTTTGCGCTAATTGTTTCTGATAATCACTTAAGGCTTCTTTGAAAACCTTCAAGTCATTTTCCTGGTAATCAATAAATGCTTCATTGATGTCAATGGTAAGATAGTTATCATCCAGTTGGGTTTTTAAATCTGACAGTTGTGACACTAACATTTCTGCAGAACTTGAAAGTGCACTTTTTTCGGCATGTGTCGCCTGCTGATTGTCTTTTAATCTTGTGATTTCAGTCTGTAATTGATCACTGGTTGTCTTCAAATCAACGAGCATGTTTTTGGTTTTATCTAACTCAGCTTTCTTGTTTTTTAAGGCGCTAGATTGGTCGATCACTTCTTCTTGGGTAAGGTTAAGAAGGTTGGCCAGTTTGTCGATATTTTTTGAGGCGATGGCAATCTGATTAAACTGGCGCTTTTGCTGGTTCATGTAATCAAAAGCCAGATAGCCTGCAACAATACAAACAATTAACAGCAAAGGAAGGATAATTAAATTAGCAGACTTTTTTTTGGCTTCTAGTTCGTTTTGTCGAACCGTCAAAGATTCAAGTTCTTTTTGAGCGAGCCGTTTGTCTTCTTCTAGCTTTTGTTCTCGGGCATTTAGTTCTTGTATTTTCAGCCTGTTTGCACGCTCTTTCTGAGCCACCTCATGCTGTGTAGCAGTCAATCTTGTTTCCGTACGAACTTGTGTTTGAGCCTGCCGTGTAAGTGCTTCTTCTTTTAATTTTAAGGCTCTTGCCTTTTGTTCTAGTTTTAATTCTTCTGGCGAGGCCATGAGTTCACTGTTCCTATTCAAAAATTATCATGTGAAATTCTTATTAGCATAGCTGAAGGTGTTTCTTTTGCCTGGTGTTTGTTGCTCAAATAGCTTCAAGTTTGGCGTAGGAAAGCACGAGCCATTTACTGCCGCTATCTAAAAAGTTTACTTGAATGCGCGCGTGGGCACCCTGTCCTTCATAGTTCAATACAGCACCTTCACCAAAGCTTGGATGTTTAACCAGTTGGCCTAGCTGGAAGGGGCAGGCATCTTGAGCAAAACCAAAAGCGGGTTCTTTGCTAAAAGAAACGGGCATGGATACGCTGTTTTTAATTCTCACTTCTTGCATTAAATTCGCAGGAATTTCTCTAACGAAGCGGGAAATAGGGTTGAATTTTTCTTGTCCATAGAGGCGTCGCGATTCTGCATAGGTAATTACTAGCTTTTCCATCGCACGGGTCAGACCGACATAACAAAGTCGTCTGTCTTCTTCGAGTCTGCCGGGTTCTTCCATCGACATTTGATGCGGGAATAAACCTTCTTCCATACCGGCTAAAAATACGCAGGGAAACTCTAAGCCTTTAGCCGAGTGAAGCGTCATCATTTGCACGCAGTCCTGGTGTTCTTCAGCCTGTTGTTCGCCTGCATCCAAGGCTGCTTGGGCAATAAACGTGGCTAGTGGGCCAAGTTCATCATCTTCAGGCTCATAGTCTTTAGTGGCGGAAAGCAACTCGTTCAAGTTCTCGACGCGGGCTTGACCTTTCTCGCCTTTTTCTTTGGCGTGATGGTCTTTTAATCCGGTTCGCTCTAAGACTTGCTCGGTTAGTTGAGAGAGGTTCAATTCAACTTGTTGTTCACAGAGATCATCTATCATATTAATGAACTGTTTGAGCGAAGTACCCGCCTTGCCTTTGATCAAGCCAAGTTCCAAACGTTCAACACAGGCTTGCCAAAGAGAGATGGATTGCTCGCGTGCATGTTCACGTAAATCGCTTAGGGTTTTATTGCCCACGCCGCGTGTAGGTATATTCACAACGCGTTCGAAAGCCGCATCATCATGGCGATAATAAATAAGTCGCAGGTAAGCTAATGCGTTACGAATTTCTTGGCGATCATAGAATCTGAGCCCGCCATAAATACGATAAGGGATGCCTTGCCGAATCAGAAATTCCTCTAAAATTCGGGACTGCGCATTCGAGCGGTAAAGGATGGCGCACTCACTTCGATCACGACCTTGGTTGACCCAAGCCGAGATTCTGTCGGCAATGTAATTGGCTTCATCTTGTTCATTGAATGAAGCATATAGATCGATCAACTCGCCTTCATTGCCGTCGGTCCATAATTCTTTACCCAGTCTGCCGCTGTTATTTTGGATCAGGGCATTTGACGCTTTAAGAATCGTGCTGGTGGAACGATAGTTTTGCT
>JBFJZQ010000249.1:0-5100 GCA_041622015.1 Oleiphilaceae bacterium | reverse complement strand
GTGCCCACGGGGATGAACCGGCTATCGGCTCGCTTGATGATGAATTGCAAGCGTGTTCCCCGTGCCCACGGGGATGAACCGCGTTATGGATTCGCATTCAATCGAAACTGAATGTGTTCCCCGTGCCCACGGGGATGAACCGAAATCAAACGACTAAGCGCACGTAAAAAGACAGTGTTCCCCGTGCCCACGGGGATGAACCGATGTTAAACAGATCTGACTCATTGCTTTTTGGATAACAGGGGCAGACCAGACCTAAGTGTCCGCCTGCTTATTAATTGCGCACATCACGGTAATAGAAATATTGGATAGTTTATTGAAAGGTACTTGTGCTCATCTACATATCAACAATACAATTAAACTCGTCTATTAAACCTGATATCTAAGAGTAAAGGATTACTATGAAAAATATCGTATTTGAGGGCGATACTCTTCAGCGGATTCGCTCATTTCCCGAAGCCCCAAAGCAGCGGGCTGCTTATGAAATCGATCGTATTCTGCATGATAAAGCCCCTGAAAACTGGGAACCCTTTTCATCTGTCGGCAAGGGTGTCCGGGGGATTCGTATTCAAGTAAATGGTCAATACCGCGTGTTGTATATTGAAAAGCCTGATAACAAAGTCTACATCTTACACGCTTATGAAAAGAAATCTCAAAAGACGCGACAGATAGATATTGATCTAGCAAAGCCCAGACTGGAAAGCTTATTGGGAGTATGAACTAGGATGACTCAAGAATTTAATAATGTATGGAACGCAATAGAAGACAATATCGTACTGGCGGAAAATCTGCGTCTACGTTCAGAGCTAATGTTAGAAATATCAGACTACGTTAAACAATCAGGCTTAACACACGAAAAAGCCTCTATAGCGCTAGGTACAACGCTGCCACACTTGAATGATGTGTTAACTGGAGCTATTGAAAAGTGTTCTGTAGATCGTCTGGTGAATATGTTAGTGGCCGTTGGTTTTACAATAAGTTTGGGTATTGACCGTGCTTCCTAGCGGGTTTCATGAAAGTAACCCTGATATGCAAATAGTTGAAGCATCGTGTTAAGTAACAAGGGCGGGCGCGAGGGTCTTCCCCTACAGTTTGACGGTGCCTGCAAGGATATTCCGTAGGGGCGCACCCAGGTGTGCGCCCTGATGAACTAAAGAAATACATTTTTCCCCTTGATTCTATAGCTGTGTTTGTTCTAATGATCGGCCGTATTTTTAATGGAAGGAAAATTTTTTGACTGTTCGCCTGATAAGTTCTTTATTTGCTCTGTTTTTTAGTGTCGCCTTGTTGATCGTCGGTAATGGCTTTTTAATGACCTTGCTGGGGGTTCGTTTAAGTCTGGACAATGTAGACCCGAGAATGATCGGTGGCTTAATGGTCGCATATTCGGTCGGCTTTGTTCTGGGCACAATATATGGCACGAACATCGTTCAGCGGGTTGGGCATATTCGGGCCTTTGCGGTTTTTTGTGCATTTTTAGCCATCGCGGCCTTATGCTACCCGATGGGCAGCGAATACATGATGTGGCTATTCTTTCGCTTGGTGGGCGGCTTTGCCATGGCGGGGCTGTTGCTTGTTGCAGAAAGTTGGTTCAGTGCCATTGCTACTAATGATAACCGTTCGACTATATTCAGTTTGTATCAAGTGTGTTTTTATATGGCGACGGCCATCGCTCAGCTCTTGGTCATGTTGGGCAATCCTGAAAACTTTTTTCTCTTCAGTTTGGCTGCTGCCATATTAATGGCCGCCATCGTGCCGCTTGGTTTAACCAGAATGCAGGCGCCGATTTTAGAAAATGTCGAGCGTTTATCCTTAGCAAAGGTCTTTTCAATTTCCCCCTTAGGAGTTTTGGCCACACTAGTGTCGGGTGTGATTATCAGTTCCTTCTATGGTGTCGGGCCACTGTTTGCCAATATGGTTGGTTTTTCGGTGGATCAAATAGCCTGGTTTATGGCATTGGCCGTCTTTTCAGCGATGCTCTTTGCTTGGCCTGTTGGATGGCTGTGTGACCGTATGGATCGGGTGAAAATTCTACTCTATCTTGCGGGTGGCAGTGCCATATTCAGTGGTTTACTCTTTGTTAGTCTTGCTTCGATTCCGGTATGGTTAGTGATGTTTATTAATGCTGCTTTTATGGCTTTGGTTGCCGCGATTTACCCAGTGGGTGTGGCATTAATGAATGACCGAATAGAGCATTCGCAAATGATTTCTGCTTCAGCCACGTTGCTGCTTAGTTTTGGTGTGGGTAGCTGTATTGGGCCGGTGGTCAGTTCTTCTTTAATAGAATGGCTCGGTGCGGGTGGTATGTATTTAGGCAATGCTGTGCTGCTATTAGGTTTATGTGTCTATACACAGTTCAGGTTAGGCAAAGGCTTTACAGTAGATGTAGCGCATCAAGAACCGTTTGTTTCTGTGTTTCCCGAGGTTTCACCCGTTATTAATGAACTGAATCCATTAAATGATGAGTTTCAAGAAACGCCATTAGAGGAAATACAGCCGCTCGAAAAAACCGCGCTATGAGCGACAAGGTAGATAACTTTATCGCACCGGTTTGTCATGAGCAGATAGAAATTCTTTATCAGGACGAAAGTATTCTGATGATCAGTAAGCCTTCAGGTTTACTCAGTTTGTCGGGTAAGAATCCGTTAAATAAAGATTCTGTGCACTATCGCCTGGTTCAACAATTTCCAATGGCAACTTTGGTGCACCGTCTCGACTTTGGAACCTCTGGCATTATGCTGGTGGCCTTGAATAAAGCGGTCAATGCACACTTAACCAGGCAGTTTCAAGCCAGAACCATCGATAAATCCTATATTGCTTTTTTGGCTGGCCACCTGGACGCAGACGAGGGCGTCATAGACTTTCCTATCGCAAAAGATAGCGAAAACTTTCCCCTGCAAAAAATTTGTGTTGAAACGGGCAAGGCTGCGAGTACCCGTTATCGGGTGATAGAAAAATTCACAGCGCCTGATATTACCAAAGTAGAGTTTCTTCCAGAATCCGGGCGAACCCATCAGCTCAGAATTCATAGTCGTGAACTAGGGCATGGCATTTTGGGCTGTGATTTATATTCGCCCAAAGATGTTTTCAGCATGGCAGAACGTCTCATGCTTCATGCGCATAAACTACATTTCACCCACCCTGTTACAAATAAAAGAATAGCTGGTGTAAGTGAGCTGGCGCCTTTTTCATCGGTATCGACTAAACTGGAAGTTGGGACATGAAAGCAGAGGGTGCAAAATGAAAACAACAAGTAAATGTATGCTGCTTGCATTCTCATTACTGAGTTTTGCTATCAATAGTTCCTCTAATGAAACCATTCGAGTAGCGGCAGAAGAGTCGACTTCAGTCCGGTTCACTTAAAGTACAAGGGGTTGATGTGCCGGATTATTAGAGAGGCCTTTGATGGGAAAACGTGGGATGACTTAGCCGGTTTACGCATCGGAGCAACAAATGATTATTACTATGGTGCGGGCTTTGAGCGGGCAGATAAAGAAGGTAAGTTAGTAATTGAGCGTGTGTATTCTGATGAGCAGAACTTTAAAAAATTATTAGCGGGAAGAATGGATCTTTTTGCCGTCAATCTGGATTCGGGGCTGACTTTAATTCAGGACAAGTTTACACAAGAGGAAACTGAATCTGTTACCTATCACAAATTTCCTCTTGATGAAGGCTCTTTGGTTTTGATGTTTTCCAAACAAGATGAAAAAAATAAAAGACTGGTGACCTTGTTTAATAAAGGTTTACAGCGATTGAGAGCTTCTGGGAAGTATGATCTTTATTTTAAAGAGTCACGACAGGGTAAGTACCGTAACGCCTTATGAGTGTAAGACCTAGCCATGTTTACTAATGCCGTCGTGGTTTTGCGCGATAAACAAATGCTCAATGTGAGACGACCCTTTATTGCTCGTGGCAGTAGTTTAAAACGCTGCCATCATTGTATGCTGGCCGCGCATCATTGTATTTGTTCCATGCGCCCTAACATCCAAACAAGCTGTGCCTTTTGTTTTATTTATTATCAAGGTGAAGTGTTCAAACCGAGTAATACCGGGCGTCTTATTGCCGATGTAGTGGAAGATAATTACGCCTTTCAGTGGCAGCGCACAGAACTCGACCCTGCGTTAAAAGCACTGTTAACGAACCCAGACTATTTACCCATTGTTGTGTTTCCTCATGAATATGCAACAGAGTCTCAACGTATCAATCATGTCAATGAATTAGAGGGTTTCTCACAAGCTAAAAAACCTTTATATATTCTCTTGGATGGCACATGGCGAGAAGCCAAGAAAATGTACCGCAGTGACTATTTGCAGTGTTTACCGGTGTTGGGCCTTCAACCTTCCGATCCTTCAGAATATCAACTGCGAGAAGCGGCGCACTTACATCAGTTATGTACCGCAGAAGTCGGCGCCGAAGTGTTAAAGCTTCAAGGGGATCATGACGCAGCCCTTGCTTTAACAAAGTATTTCCAGGTTTTCCGAGAAAGATATTTAGCTGGCAAAGCGAATATCATGCTCAAGAGCTAAGCTTACTCAATCTCGTTATTCACGATACTCCGATGGATTTAGGATGCTGATATGCCATGCTGTTCTAGGTTTTAGATCGACCTATTCTGAAGCAATCAACCATCCCTGCAAGCCAAGTAAACCCTAAGACGAAGGTAGCGGTGTTGGCTGATTGGGCTTTTTCTGAGCTAATTTCTTGATTCACCAATGCACTAATTGTTTCTAGGTCTAAAGGGACTTGGCCGGTTTGAAGTTTGACGCTAAGACCTTGCGCAATATCCATTGCGGTGG
This sequence comes from Oleiphilaceae bacterium, assembly GCA_041622015.1. GTDB lineage: Bacteria > Pseudomonadota > Gammaproteobacteria > Pseudomonadales > Oleiphilaceae > PZPK01. The sequence continues at coordinate 304 of JBFJZQ010000249.1, read as the reverse complement.
TGAATAAAAAATAAACACAGATTAAAGAGATCAAAGCCAGGATGCAGCCTTGAATTGGTCTTTTTAAGGCGAAGTGCCCTGAACCCGGAAAGAGCAGAGCAGACATAAGAACTGCTTTGGTTGATTTTGTCATAATTGTTAGCACGCTATGGATAAATGAGTGGGTAATAAAGCATAAGTTTAAGCTTCAAGAATAGACTGTTTATATTTTATAAAGCTTAAATAAAGCGTATTAATGTTGTTTTTCCGATCAGCGCTCTAGTTCAGAAGTGATTATTTTACGCGACGTTATCGAAATTATATG
>JBFJZQ010000248.1:0-5114 GCA_041622015.1 Oleiphilaceae bacterium | reverse complement strand
TCTTTATTGCTGCAATAACAGATATGGCAAGCGTAAGCTTCACGTCTTTCACCCAGCTCTTTTTCATGGGTAATAATCCCCAGTTTGAGCGAAAGCGCTTCATACAGCTCGCGCATTTCTTCGGCGTCACGTTCGGCTAAGTAATCATTCACGGTGACTACATGAACAGGAATACCTGCTAAACCCGCGGTTGCTGCGGCCAAGGTCGCTGCTAGGGTCTTGCCCTCTCCTGTTGCCATTTCGGCAATACCACCCCGCAATAAGGAAAGCGAGGCGAGAATTTGGGTGTGATGATGACGCATACTCAGCACACGGCCGCTCACTTCTCGAATAATGGCGAAGGCTTCTATCACGGTCTTTTGAGTCAGACCTTGCAAACGCAATTGATGACGACAGGCCACTAAAGCCGCTTGCAATGACGTTTCATCCAACGACTCTAGTTGCTCAGAACGAGCAAGAATAGCCTTAACCATACGAAAATTTCGACGCAATAAAGCATTAGTAGCTTTGCGGAGTAGCTCATTCAATCTCGACATAAACAGGTCAAAGCGATTGCTATCAAGCCAGCGTTTTTCGTTTCTGATACCCGTCAAAATGGGCTGTCGGCTGGTAAATTCAGACATCGAAATAGGTCAAGAAGGTTCGGCGTACCGTTCGATAGATACGGAAAATAATAGGTTCTGGTGGATGTTCAAACTTGATATAAATTCGCTCATCGACGCGTGTATCAGGAAGCTGATCAAAGTCCATCACCAAGGGGAAGAAGGGCAATAAGCTTTGTGGTTCTCTGGCACCAGGGTTCATCCTAATCTCCCCACCGCCCGCTTCTGTAAGAATTTCACTGGCTGGTTGACGAGAGGTCGAGGGGAAGATTTCCCACGCGCTTGGTATATATACTTGTTCCAAGTCTGCGGCTTTTACTGCGTGCACACGGCTGACATGTTCACGCACTAATTTAATATCGGCCTCTGGCACCATCGCGCGCACCTTGATATTACTGTCACTGAGAATGTGACCCACTAAGGCGCCGCGCTTCACAAATATCCCCGGTAAATCTTCGGCATTTTTAACCGACCAAATACCAGCAGCCCCAGCGCGCAGGTTTAAGGATTGAATACGCGCGTCACTTTCCTGAATCTCTGACTTCAAACGCTCCAACTCTTCTTGATAAATATTCATGCTCACTGGGTCATTCCAAAAGCCTAAACGCTGAGCACTCGCTTCAAGTAACTGTTGCTGAAGTACCTGGCGTTCTTTTTCTAACTCTCTATTTTTGCATTCCATCAGCAACGCGCCTTCATTTACCAAGGCGCCAGAGGCTTGATGTACTTGGGTGATAAAGCAGCTTTCCTTGGCGATGACTCGCCTGATTTCATCTAATTGAACAACACCTTGAATACTGGTGCTGATAGGCAGCGGCAAGATACCGAACAAAACAATAAGCAGCCCTGCACACAGTGACACAACCATCGTCGGACTGCGACGACTAGCGCTGATATCTGAATCTTGCCACGCTTTAAAGATAGTCTTTAAGTTTGGCCAGATAAAGGTGCCGGTCACCGACCAAACCGCTAAGACCACGCCGATGAAAAAGTACTGTTGGGCGACAAACAGAATGATGGTGATCATCAAAAAGATGCGATACATGAAAGCTAATAATCCGTAGGCACACAACCACCCTGCTTCGCGTCGATCATAGGCCGGCGACGGTAAGCCTCTAATACCAAACAGAACACGCTTGCTGAGCCAGCCCCAATATTGATTGGCGCGCTGACCCAGGTTTGGGATTTCTAGATAGTCGGCCAAGATATAATAGCCATCGAAACGCAGCAGTGGATTGCCGTTGACCAATACCGTCGACACCCCTGCAATAAACATGATGTTGTATGCGATTGATTTAACCAAGCCTGATTCAGCATTCGCCCAGACAATCATCGCCAGTGCGGCGATAAAGAGCTCGATCAAAATACCGGCGGAGCCGACTAGCATCCGTTGTTTCTTATCCGCAAAGGCACTCGAGGCAGAGGCATCGACATAGGGCATGGGCATCAGTACCAAGAGCATGAAACCTAATTCATGAACCTCGCCCCCGCCCCGTTTTACACAATAGCCATGACCTAATTCGTGGATGAGTTTAATGATCGGGTAAATCATCCAGAGCAAGATCAGGTTGTCTGCCGCCAGCACCCTATCGGCGACATTCTTTGTTAACTCATCCCAATGCTGGCCTGCCAGAATGAGCATATTGCCGACCAGTAGAAACCAGATCATAAGGAAAATGGGTGAAAAGAAAGGCTTCACTAAATGCTGAGTTGCCTTCAGAAAGCGTTCGGGGTCGACCAATGGAATTTGAATGGATAAGGGCGATTTCAGTTTGCCCATCCAACGCTTGCGTGTTGCTTCTGAACCACGTTCGAACAGCTCTTTTATATCACCAGAAAGATCCATTCGAATAAGGTTTGCTTGGTATAAGCTGGAAAGCAGTTGCAACAATTCTTCATGCGTGGGCATCGACTCCCCCAATCGATGAGATGAGAGCTCCCACAATTTATCGACACTACGTTCACCGTTCATCAGGCCGACGATCAAATAGGATTCAGGCGAAATGCGTCTGATCTGGCCGGTTATGTGATCTTCCAAGAGATACCAACGCCGCCCACGATATCGATGCGGAGTCACGGTCACATGGCGTCGCAAAACTGGCTTCAGTTCGGCTATACGATACCAATCACGCGAAAAGAGGGTTGCGCTCATTTACTATCCCCAGAAGCGCCAATATTGCAGTTTTAACCAATCTCGCAGTGCCCGCGTCCAGATACTAATAAGCAATCTGTCATCGACATAGACCTGAGCCACACCTTCTAAACCGACTCGCAGCGGTTCAGCTTGATTCTCTATTTCCGCCTCAACACGATACACCGTCGCGCCATCGCGAATTTCTGTCATGGGATTAATACGTGTGACCACAAAGGGAAATTTTTCATCCGGCAAGGCAGACAGCACCAGTTGCCCACTTTGTTGTTGCTGAACATCATTAATACGAAATTCATCAATATACATCGCTAGCCGGAAGTGCTCACTCGGCGAAACTTCAAACAACACTTCGCCCTGACGGATCAACGATCCGATACGCTGATTAAGATCGCCTGAAACTACCAAGGCTTCGAAAGGTGCAATCAGACGCGCTTGAGAAATCTGGTAGTCGAGTAATTCAATTTCAGCCTGCGCCCTCTGAACCTGAGCCTTAGTGATTTGTACTTGGGCCCGCTCTTGTTTAGCGAGCGCGTCTTCATACTGCCTTTTGGAGGCCGACTGTTGGCTGATCCAACTCATGCGTTGCAGTCGAAACTCGCGGGTATCCAATTCAGCGATCAGTGCACCTTTGGGAACGCTGTCACCGGCTCTGACATCAGCCCGTTGCAAGTAGCCATCAAAGGGCACCACGATCGCACGCAGTTCCGCGCCCTCAATGACCGCATCGGCACCAATATTGTAGGCTCCCTCAACAACAGAGAGAAAAATACAGGCAACAAAAACACCTAAGAGCGTGACTTTTCGGGCAAGATATCCAGGCCCTAATAAACGGGAAATTTGGTTGTGCATGCTCCGTAAAGCATGTCGATATAAAGGTAAATCTGCCTGACGTTTTTCTTCCAGCACTGCGCCGGAAAAGTTTGCCAAGGCCTCTGCCGTGACCCGTTCATTTTCACTAAAGGGCTGTTCAGCAGAGCGGTCAAACAGAATGGCGCCATAGCATAGTTCTTTATCCACCAAGGGAATACTCATCAAAGAGTGCCTGCCTTCTTCTTCAGCCAACTTTTGATGAGCAATCGTGACCGTATCCATGCTTTCTAGGGGCGGCCAAATAACCGATTCCTGCTGATCAACCGTTTCTTGTAGGGCAAGTGTCGTGAGTTTCAGCAGTTCATGTTTTTTGCTCTGACCACTGCTATCGGATTCGGAATGGATCTGCAGTTCTCGGTTCTTGATAAAACCCAAGACAACTCGTTCAGCCTTCAGGTGACGACCTAATAAATTAACGAATCGTAGCGCGGCATGGTCAAAATCGGCTTCTTCTAAGACTTTGGCAATGCTGTCTATGACCAAGCGTTGTCGTTGTTCATTATGTAATAATGAAGCTAATTGTTTACGATTTAAACGCAGCTCAAGCCAGCCACTACAGAATTCTATGAGTGCCAATAACCTATGTAGGCCAGCTTCATCGATAGTTTGAAATTTCACCGTGACTACCGCCCTTAGACCTTTATCAACAAAGATAGGATAACTGCCGATCTGGTCTTGGCTATTTTCAAGCGGCATGATTAAGGCTTGTTGTTTTCGAAGGGTTTCTTCGGTGGCATTTTGCAGCACTTGCCCCTGTTCGGTGTCAATCGGCCAAATGGAAAGCGCCTGAAATTGTCCTGTTGATTGCTCATCCGCGACAATCAAACCCGCAGAGACTTGCGGCAGCTGATTGCATAACCATGCCAGCCAAACGGAATACCAGCTTTCATTATCTAGATCTAGCAAACTATCAATTTGAGGAATAGTTTCCGGTAAATGAAGGCTTAAGTCACTCATACATCAGGGTCCGTCGGTGTTCTTTGCTTAGCTTAGTTAGCTTCAGGATCGATAAGATCCCTTATGAAATGACCGCTTACGTACTGGCTATTTGGTGTCTAAATTAAATAGCCTGCACGTAGTTCGGCAATAGATTAGCTATCGACTATTTTTTCTCATTATCATCTAAAGCGCCAAAACGCTTTTCATATTCAGAAACAACACCGTTCAATAATACCGACAAACGTTTTGCCGCAAAGGGGCTAACGATGATTCGGTCTGTCAATTCGATACTGACTTCTTTTTGGCCTGCTCGCCATGCTTGATTAGTACCAAACAATAAGGTCACTTCTTCACGGGTACTGGAAACATTGCAGACATTCGCGTAAGCGCTACGCATTTTACTGTCATCCCAACGAAGCGTCGGTGCAGTGCCATTATTCTTTTTTACGGTATCATCTGACATGTATTTTCCTCTTGTTTTAGATAAAAATTTTTAAGTTTGCTTAGTTAATAAATTAATGTCGTGTAGGTGACTTGCACCTTTCCCAAGC
>JBFJZQ010000247.1:0-5121 GCA_041622015.1 Oleiphilaceae bacterium | reverse complement strand
TGAAAACTGAACGAGAAATATTTTATTGATCAGTTTAAAAGAATAAGGCGCTCTATTTTTTAAAAAAAGCGCCTTATTATAGTAATAGAACTTGGAATCGTTCAGCTTAAGCTTTGACAGATTTAGCCTTTCTCTTTTCTTCTAACAAGCTAGTGCCCATGTCTGGTGACATGATAGCTTTCTCTAACTCTTCGAATTCTTCAAAAATAAATTGACCGATTATCTCAAGCTCTGGCAGAAAATCAGAAGCACCAATAATGCCGAAGTCGAGTTTGCCATTATAAGAAAACATCGTAACGTTGAGCCTGTGTCCTGGCCCGAGTGTACTCACGGGATACCAGCCCAACAGTTCAGCGCCTTCTAGATAGAGCGGTTTTTGAGGGCCAGGCACATTGGATACAATGGTGTGAGACAAGGCAGGTAAAATTTCGTTAGCGTGGACAAGATCAAAAAGCTGAGCAACACCATTGGTGACTAATGAATAAGCTTGAATACTGACAGCAGGTGATTCATCAATTTGATGACGTACTGCCTGCAATGACATGCCTATTTCTCTTAAACGAATAATGGGGTCATCTGTTTTGGGGGCTAGTGTAGTTGCCACTAAACCAATTTGATTGCCGCCCACTTTGGCATCTTCTTTTCGTAAACTGACTGGCATGGTGATGGTCAGCGTTGCATCTAAAGGGTGGCCAATGTGTTCAAGGTAACGATGAAGCGCGCCGTCTAAACAAGTCAGTGCAATATGGTTGAGGGTATTTCGAGTGATCTTCCGTAAATGATTCACTCTATCCATTGGCAGGGCAGATGTGGTAAATGTCCGTTTAGCTGTAACAGGGCCGGTAAGCGGAGTGGGTGCAGCAGTAAAGGGTAGTGAAATAGCGTTTTTAGTTAAACCAATAGCTTCTAAGCAAAGTTGCGTCGATATCCGCGAAAGCCCATAAGCTGCTTTTACATTGCCGCTGGCTGTCGCTAAAAGTTTATCCATCAAGGTTGGCTTCGCTCGACCAGACGTCTTGTTATAAGGGTTATCAGTTCTGGCCCAAAATGGCGGCCTGCCTTTTTCAGTTTTAATGCTGCTAAGCGTTCGTTCCATAATTTTGCCAGCCGAGATGCCATCGAGGACGCTGTGATGAAAGCTAAAGTAGATGGCAAAACGGTTGTCAGATAAACCTTCAATAAAAAAACAGCGCCAAAGTGGTTTAGTTAAATCTAACCGGGGTTCATGTAATTCAGAAACAAGTGCGTTTACTTCGGCATCCGTACCTTCTTTTAAACGCAGAAAAAATACGTGATCTTTCGCTTGGAAATTGGTCGCTTCTTCCCAGTAAGGTGAAAGCGGGTTTTTATTGTTAAGAATTAAATTGTAGGGTGCACAAACTGTATCGACTGTGACCCAGCTTTCGTAGAGGTTTTTAACAAAGTTTTTTGAGGCTTTGGCGGGTTTTTTGTATGTCTGTAGGCCTGCAATGTGTTTAGGGCTTTCATTGGTTTCAGTAATTAAAAAACCATTATCAACAATTGTTAGAGCACGCTTAGCCATAATCTATTTTCCTGCTTGGCATTGAGTTTGGAGTAAAAAAATTGTCTCTAAGTTTAATACACAAAGACACATAATGCCTCGTATAAGAAGGTTATTTGAGAAGTAAGTAGGTATAGTCATAAATTCCTACGTGGCGGATCGTCTTCAGCTGGCTTGTTATGTGTTTTATGCACAATGCTCTAGGTCGATTTATGCGAGTCCGTTATCAGACGATAGAATTCAAAAACGCTAAGAGATAATCAAGAGTTTAGTGACCCTTTAGGCGAAGCTAAATCGTTTGGTATGTCATCTGCCTACTGCTCTTCATTTTGCATGTTGCGGTATGGGTTTGGCCAGTCTGCTGTTGAGCACCAGAAACGCAGGTATCATGGCAACAGATTATCACCCGGAAGCGGGTAAATTTCTGTTAGAAAATGCCCGTTTGAATCAATCTACTAATATTCCTTTTCTTCGAGCCAGCTGGGATAACAAAGATGATGGGCTAGGGAAGTTAGATTTATTAATCGGCGCTGATCTGCTCTATGAACGTGATCATATTGAACAGGTATCTAAATTTATTGAAAGACACGCAAATGCTAAATGTGAAATTTTGCTAGCTGACCTCTGGTAGAGGTAACCATGCTGTATTTACCAAAAAATGCTCTTATTAGGTTTTCTTCATAGCCAAGAAACTGTCAATGAAAGTCAGTTAGGACAAGCTTTTAAAAGGTATAGTTTTGAGTTATAAACCTGGCTTATTTTTTATTTTCTGGATAGGCGAAATAACGCTTGTGTGCTAGGCAAAACGGGTATATAAAGCGAAAAAAATAACCATGTAAATTGTCAGCCTATTTTGTAACTGAGTTCGCTTTTATCCAGCTTCTTTCCTCATTCGAGATCATGCCATGTAGAATGCTTTTTTGATGTCACCCTTAGTGTTTGTCTGTCCTGTCTGAGTAGACAGTTTTCTATATTTTTAATGGGTTTATCTATGAGCACTGACGTTTCCATTTCTTACAAGGTTATTCAATTAGCACATATTGGTAGTCATCTGGCTCCTAAGGCCGATGAGTTCTTAATTAACCAGAAATCGGCTGTTCGTTATCGGGATGCTTATTACTTGAAATATCCGAATGGAGAGGCGTGGTTAATGGAATATGGCGTGCTTGTCAGTTGGGATCTTAAAGCGGATGAGCAGCAACAATTATGTAATGAGCTCAAAGAATGGTTTTTAGATGCTGGCTTGGATCAAGTCTCCGAACGCTATTCCTATCATGTAAATCAAGCGGCTGAATTTCAGATTCGACATGACGTGATTAGTGTGAATTCTGAAGATAAATTAGTGCGTTTGGCTTTGAGTCATGCCTTTGCTCAGTCGACAAAATTACAAGTGTTTGAAGACAGGGCGCAAAAAGTCATTAACAAGAATAGAATGATTACAAAAGAATTAGCCGCTACGGGTACGATAAAATTGAGTCGTAAAAAATTAGCGCAGCTACGAGGTGTTTTGTTTGATACCGGAAGTGATATTTCTTTACATTTTAACTTGCTAGACACGCCTGAATTTTTTTGGGACTACCCCGAGGTAGAGCCTTATTATTCAGCATTAATGAAATATTTGGATCTCAAGCCGCGTATTGATATTTTAAATCATAAGTTGGCAACCATAAGAGAGTTGCTTGATATGCTTGCCTCAGAGCAGCATCATAAACACTCAGCCTGGTTGGAATGGATTATTATTATACTGATTGCCGTGGATATTGTAGTTTACTTTACGCCCAAATCTTAAATAGAAAGGAAGAGTAGTGACTGATCAAAAGAACGCAGAAGAACTAAAAAAAGCGATTCCTGTTGAATTGAAAAATCTGGATGATGCGCTTCATGGCTTAGTCAGTAGCATTGATATCTTGGATGCAGTCAGCCCATTAAATTATCGAGATGAAAAAAAGGCGTTTTTTGATGGTTACTATTCTAAAGTTCCAAACTTTATTTATAAAAAAAGTGGCATTGATGCCTTCGGACTCAAAAGAAGCTTGTTTAATTTGCCGCTTGAAAAAATTCAGGATGAAGACTTAAGACAAATTTACTTAGATATTATCGATTCCTATATCGATAAAATCGATCAGTTTAAATCCATTGGGAGCGGCGACTTCCTATACGATTCCTTGCGTTACTATGGCGAACCCTCTGAAAAAGACATTCGCAATGCACACTTTGTCTTACATTTGCCAGAAACTTCGTCGCCTGAAGAGTTGGAGCCGACACTAAATGCATCTGATATCGAAAGTTTATTAAGTGGCTTTGCGAAGGAAAGAGGGTATGAGCATGTTTTGAAAAAAGACGATGCGATGATCGCGAATGCTTTGGTAAGTGGCACTACCATTAAAATTAACACCTCGGCAAAAGTCAGTAAAACAGAGGCGATGGCCTTGGCGCATCATGAAGTGGGTGTGCACCTAGTGACGACATTGAACGGCCGGGCTCAGCCATTAAAGGTGCTCTCAATAGGCTGCCCTCTAAATACCATGACCCAAGAAGGGATGGCTATTTTAGCAGAGTATCATGCGGGCTGTTTAACGGTTAAGCGTCTTAAAATCCTGGCACTCAGGGTCTTGGCTGTAGAGTCTATGCTGAAAGAAAAAAACTTCAGAACAACCTTTCTCTTATTGAAAGAGCAATATCATGTTTCTGATGAGCAGGCGTTTACCATCACGGCACGTGTCTACAGAGGAGGCGGGTTTACCAAAGACTTCCTCTACCTGCAAGGCTTCCATCAAATGCTCAATGCCTATGAGTCGGAAGCAAACTTCAACCATCTGCTGACAGGCAAAACATCAATTGATTATTTGCCAAGACTAACCAATTTGATTAATAAAGGCTTGCTGTTGGCGCCTAAATACATCGCCCCCGCGTTTGTTAACCCCATTGATAACTCAGATGCGCATAAATTTATCGCTCATGCCATTAAATGATTAACTAAACCTTCTAGAGGGCTTGCATTATTGTTTGTGAAATCAGAATTATTCACTAGAATGAATAGACATTCATAATATGAATTCGAGGTTAGTTGACATGAGGTCAATATTACTATTTTTGCCGTTTCTTGTGATCAGCTTAAATAGCTTTTCTCAGGAGAAGGAAATAATCTTTAGTTATTGGACTGAAGCCGGCCCTCCTTTCGTGTTTTTAGATGATGAAAACTTAACAGTTGTTAGTAGTGGGCTTGTTAAGGATTTGGCTGATCTAATATCTTCTCGATTAAGTGCGTCACCTCGTTTTGTCAACATACCTGTACAGCGACTGGAGTCGCAGCTTATTTCAGGCGCTATTGATTTAGACTGTATTACCAACCCTATCTGGAAAACTACGCCTGAAGCATATTATTGGTCCCCAGCTTTATTTAAAGGTGCAGATCGATTTTTAGTCAAATTTTCAAAAGCACATGATTATTCTGATTTTTCTGATTTAAAAGGGGCGTCATTAGGGGTTTATAATGGCTATACTTATCATCCTAAAATTATGCAAATGATTAAAGAGGGCGATATCAACCCTGTAAAAGTCTCGGGTGTTGATCATGGTATTAAATTATTACTTTTGGA
>JBFJZQ010000246.1:0-5122 GCA_041622015.1 Oleiphilaceae bacterium | reverse complement strand
ATGCTGATCACGATTAAAGACTGGGAAAAAATCAAAAAAGAACATAATCACATGACCCGAGAAGAATTAGCGCTTGGCATCACCCGTCGTTTAAGAAGCCTTATTCGCCCGCTGGATTCTCTTTGCCGGATAGCTGAAAACCAGTATGCCGTCATTGCGCATTTTACCCATATTGATTATTGCACCACGGGTTCGTATCGCAGAATTCACGATGGCATAAACTTGAAATCCTTCAAGACACTCTCTGGTTATATTTCTATGAATGCGGCATCCAGTGTCTGTACGGTAGACGACCAGTCTGAATCACCTAATGTTACAGACATAGAATTGCACTGCCAAAGCCAAGTTCAACATGCAATCAATACCGGGACGATAGTTATCTCACGCTGGAAAAAAGAAGCCAGCGCCAGCTATTCTTAAGCCCTTACACTGAACTGAGTGTTTTTTCTTCGTGTACAACAAAATAAGCCCTAAACACTATCCTATTAGGGCTTCTTTATTTCCTTGGTATTTCAAAGCCACGTAATTACTCAGCTCACAATGAGCTACTAAAAGCGCTTAACATATCGATACTGAAAGATACGTTTAATCACCTTAAATAACGCTATTACACTACTGACTCATCACCACTTTGGGTACAGTTCACTTGTGGATTTGAGTAGTCCCCATTCACGGAAAGTGTCACGCAGTTTTGTGGTTATATCCCACTTAGTGTCCTTTCCGTTTTTTTCTCAATCCAAGCCTTTCTTCAAGTTTGAACATTCGAACTTGTTAAGCCGAACTCTAAGAGTTCGGCTTTTTTTTGCCTATACTTTATCTAAAGCTATTAGCAGTCACCATGCTCTTGCAACAATAATGTGCGAACATATAAGCAATATAAAACATAGCCGGCTAATCCCGCACCACTATTGTGCAATAAATTCATTTTAATTTTTTAATCTCTTGTTTTTATCACGAAGGGCTGCTGACGAATAAGTTTATATCCAGATATTTATAATTTAATCAAAAACTTAGCATCAATATATTTTTTGATTTTAAGATTTATGGAACTGGAACATTACTTGCAAATTAGTTGTACTAACAAGCTAAAATATCCTCTGTGGATTTGATTCAAGATACTATCAGTTTCATATAAAAAATAGCTTTCACTTATTGAATATCTTTCACTTTTTAACGACAGAGAACGCAGTATGTCTCGAAACTTGGTTGTGATTGGCAATGGCATGGCAGGAATGAAGGCCGTTGAAGAAATCATCAGCGCATCCCCAGATGCCTTCAACATTACTGTTTTTGGTGCAGAGCCCTACGGGAACTACAATCGCATCTTGCTATCTCCGGTTCTTTGCGGCGAAAAGTCGATTGAAGATATCCTCATCAACAGCTTTGAATGGTATGAAGAAAACAATATTCGGCTTTTTGCGGGTGAAGACAAAACCGTCGTTCGTATAGATCGCTCTCAAAAAATTGTTTATGCCGCCGATGGTACGCAAGCCCCCTATGACCGACTACTCATCGCCACGGGCTCACAGCCCTATATATTACCGCTCCCCGGAAACGACTTAAGCGGCGTTATGGCGTTTCGCGACATTTACGATGTCAATAAGATGCTCAGTTACACGGAAAGTTGTCGACACGCTATTGTCGTCGGCGGCGGTCTACTTGGTCTGGAAGCCGCTAATGGTTTAGCCCAGAGAGGTATGCATGTCACTGTCGTGCACCACCACTCAGCCTTGTTAAATCGACAATTAGATAAAGCAGCCGCCTTATTACTTCAACAAGAATTAGAGGGTCGCGGCATTCACTTTAAATTATCCAGCTCTACCCAAGAAATTTGTGACAACGGCCAAGGCCACGTTGGTTCCGTGAAGTTTAAAGATGGTAGCCAGTTAGCCTGCGACCTGTTTGTAATGGCAGTAGGCGTTCGCCCAAATATGGCCTTAGCTCAATCCGCTGGTATCTATTGCGAACAAGGCATTATGGTCAGCGATACCCTACAAACCTTCGACCCTTCTATTTATGCCGTGGGCGAATGCATCCAGCACCGAGGCCAGACCTTCGGCTTAGTAGCGCCACTGTTTGATCAGGCCAAAGTTTGCGCTAATCATTTATCGGGTCATGGCGTTGCTGAATATAAAACCTTACCGACTGCAACCAAGTTAAAAGTCAGCGGTATCCAGCTCTTTTCAGTGGGTAATTTTATTGGCGATGAATATTGTGAATTCATCACCTTTAAAGACCCTGACGCTAAAGCGTATAAAAAACTGGTGATACAAAATCAATGTATTGTCGGTGTCGTCTTATATGGTGACGCCAGCCAAGGGTCATGGTTTCATCGCTTAATGGAAGCTCAAACGGACATTTCTGAATTTCGTGACTCTCTGATTTTTGGTGAACATTACTGCGCACTGCCACCGACCACTAACGAAGAAGCTGCTTAATGAAAACCGCTAACATAGACATCATCGACACAGTTGAGCAAGACACTAGCACTCAAATCATTAAATCGACCTGTGCGTATTGCGGTGTTGGTTGTGGCTTGAACATTGAGATATCACAAGTGGATCACAGTATTAAGGTTTCAGGTGATGCCGATCACCCCGCCAACTATGGTCGCTTATGTTCGAAAGGCTCAGCCTTAGCAGAAACACTCAGTTTAGAGGGGCGCTTACTGCACCCGGAAGTACACGGCAAAAAAGTCAGCTGGCCTTCGGCTATCTCTGCTGTGGCTGAAGGCTTCCAAAAAATCATCGCCGAGCACGGCCCTGATGCCGTGGCTTTTTATGCGTCAGGCCAACTACTCACCGAAGACTATTATGTCGCCAATAAACTTATGAAAGGTTATATTGGTAGCGCAAATATGGACACCAACAGTCGGCTTTGTATGTCCTCTTCGGTTGCCGGCCATAAACGCGCCTTTGGCAGCGATACCGTACCAAACTGTTATGACGATTTAGACCATGCAGAGCTAATCATCTTAATCGGTGCAAATAGTGCCTGGTGTCATCCGGTTCTGTTTCAACGGATACAGCGAGCAAAGGAAGTTAACCCTGCTCTCAAAATCGTGGTCATCGACCCCAGAAAAACCAACACCTGTGATATTGCCGACCTTCACCTGCCCCTAAATTCAGGTTCAGACACGGCTTTGTTTAACGGGCTTCTGACTTATCTCGCACAAAATAACAAACTAGATACAGCCTATATTGAAAACCACACAGAGAGTTTCGAGCAGGCAATTTCTGCCGCCCAAAACGATGCTGGAACGATTCAGCAAGTAGCCAAATTGTGCCAAATAGACCCACAAGACATAGAAACTTTTTACAGCTGGTTTGCCGATACTGATAAAACCATGAGCCTCTACAGCCAAGGAATCAACCAATCATCATCCGGCACCGACAAAGTCAATTCAATACTCAACTGCCATTTAGCCACTGGCAGAATGGGTAAAATTGGCAGTGGCCCACTGTCCTTAACGGGTCAACCGAATGCCATGGGCGGGCGTGAAGTGGGTGGTTTATCCAACCAACTGGCTGCACACATGGCATTCTATGACCAAGATAGAAGCATCGTCTCGGAGTTCTGGAAAACTGATCAGCTCAGCGTAAAACAGGGTTTGAGCGCTGTTGAAATGTTTAATGCTATCGCAACGGGCACCGTCAAGGCGGTGTGGATTATGGCGACAAACCCTGTATCCAGCATGCCGAATGCCGATGAAGTGAAACGCGCACTTGAGCTGTGCGAGTTGGTTGTCGTATCAGATTGCGTGGAAAATACCGACACCCTGGATTTGGCTCATATCAAGCTACCGGCTGCTGGCTGGAGTGAAAAAGACGGTACTGTCACCAATTCAGAAAGAAGGATTTCCAGACAACGCGCCTTTAATCCACTTGCTGGCGAAGCCAAGCCAGATTGGTGGATTATTTCTGAAGTAGCCAAAGCAATGGGCTTTGATGAGGCCTTCAATTTTCAATGTGCTGCCGATATTTTCCGTGAACATGCCGCTTTATCGGCGTTTAAGAATGATTCCGCCCACCTACTCAGAGACTTTAATTTAAAAGGTTTAGAGGCGATTAGTAACCAAGCTTATGAGGTATTAGAACCCATTCAATGGCCGATATTAGAGCAAGGTAGTATTGGCACGGCTCGCATGTTTGAAACAGGCAATTTTTTTACCGAAAACCGTAAAGCCCGGTTCATTCCCATTTCGACCAAATCTGCGGTAAATATCCCTTCTGAAGCCTATCCTTTCATTCTTAATACAGGGAGAATCCGAGACCAATGGCATAGCATGACTCGTACTGGCTTATCGCCACGTTTGAACCTGCATAAGCCAGAACCTTTTGTCGAAATTCACCCAAACGATTTACTTAAACTTCAACTCAAACAAGGGGAGTTAGCCGTCTTAAGTAGTCAGTGGGGAAGCATGCTCGCTCGGATAGAAGAAAGCCAGGAAGTCAAACCGGGCATGGTGTTCGCACCAATGCACTGGACCTTCCAACTAAGCTCGCAAGGTCGTGTCGGCGCAGTCGTTAATCCTGCAGTTGACCCAATTTCCTTCCAGCCCGAAAGTAAACACACCCCTATTAGAATTTCAGGTTTCGAATCAAGATGGCAGGGCTTTATTTTATGCCAGACAAAACTCAAGCTCGACGCGCTCAACTACCGCGTTGATATCCGGGGTGAACATTATTGGCGTTATGAAATTGCTGACCAGGAGATGACGCTGGATGAACTGAAAATCTTGGTGGAAAAACAAATTAATGACAACGCAGAGGAAAAGGCAAGCCTAGCTTGGCAGCACTATGAAGACCCTGCTAGTCAGTTATTACGCTTAGCCTGCTTCAACAATGGTCAACTCATCTTGGTACTGATGGTACAGGATAAACATTCAAGCTTACCCGAACGTGCTTGGTTATCTAGCTTGTTTTCTGGGGCAGAAAATATGGCCGAAATTCGCCCGACCTTGTTAAGTGGTAAGCCACCTGTCGGTGTCGCCAATGTCGGCAAACAAATTTGTGCTTGCTTCAATGTCGGAGAAAATACAATCAAAGGCCTAATTTCCGCAGAGAAACTTACTACGGTTTCCGAGATTGGGAAAGCCTGTCAAGCGGGAACAAATTGTGGT
>JBFJZQ010000245.1:0-5145 GCA_041622015.1 Oleiphilaceae bacterium | reverse complement strand
CTGAAGCGAATAGCATTGCCTCTACAATTAACTTAAATTTCAGAAGCGCTTCCTGACCATAATAAGATGACAATCCACTTTCAGAACCATCGGCATCTATTTGATTATTAATGTTTTTTGAAAATTCTATATCAATCATTGTAAACTTCTACATTCCGGATTCATGTTAGCTTTCTCTGGCTTTAACATGGATAACGCCAAATGTCTCACTTTGAACAAAATCTAATAACTGCTCTTTGACCAACTCCATAATCGCCAAAAAGGTTACCACAACACCTGCACGACCTTCTTCAGGCGTAAATAAACTATAAAATGAAACGAAGTTGTCTGAAGTGACACGCGCCAAGATAATCGACATTCTTTCTCGTGTTGAAAGTCTCTCGCGCTCTATTTGATGACTTACAAATCTATCCGAACGAATTAAAACAGTATTTAGCGCATCCAGTAATTCATTTAAGCTCACATCAGGATGAAGCTTATGCTGGCGAGCAATGTCGACATTAACATTCACTAGCGCAATATCTCTATTTACTCTAGGTAAGGCATCTACATCTTCAGCCGCTTTTTTATAGCGTTCATATTGCTGTAAACGCCTGATTAACTCAGCCCGAGGATCATCTTCTTCATCTTCTTCTTGCTGAAGCTTTGGCAAGAGCATACGTGACTTAATTTCAGCAAGCATGGCAGCCATAAGCAAGTATTCCGCCGCAAGCTCGAACTGCATCTTTTTTGCTGTTTCGATATATTCGATATATTGATGGGTAATTTCACTTACGTCGATGGTCAGAATATCCATATTCTGACGTCGAATTAAATAAAGCAATAAATCTAAAGGCCCTTCAAATGCATCTAAAATGACCGATAAAGCATCCGGCGGTATATAGAGATCTTGTGGCACGTCGGTAATGGCTTTACCTTCGACAATCGCAAAAGGTAATTCATGCTGAACTGCGCTCATAAGATCATGTCCATCTAAAGACTCATATCTGAACAAACAAATTTAAGCACCGAAGGATAAACCAACCGCTTTTCTTACTTCGGATAAGGTGCTTTTAGCCGCATCTCTTGCGCGGTCTGCGCCTTCAGAAATAATACTTCGGACTAAACCAGGATTTTCTTCATATTGACGAGCACGCTCTCTGATTGGCGCTTGCTCTGCTAACACTTTTTCAATTAATGGCTTTTTGCAATCAAGACAGCCGATACTTGCACTGGTGCAGCTTTCTCTTACCCAGGACTTTGTACTGTCATCTGAATACACATCATGCAAACCCCAAACCGGGCATTTATCCGGGTCGCCCGGATCAGTTAAACGAACTCGCTGAGGATCAGTCTGCATTTTTTGAATTTTAAGGGTTACCGTTTCAGGATCTTCGCGCAAGCCGATGGTGTTATTGTATGACTTGGACATCTTCTGACCATCAAGCCCTGGCATCTTTGACGCTGCGGTTAATAAAGGCTGAGGCTCGGGTAAAATTATTTTACCGCCACCTTCTATAAAGCCAAGCAATCTTTCACGATCACCCAATGATATATTTTGCTGTTCTTTAATAAGCGCTCTGGCAATTTCAAGGGCATCATCTTCGCCCTGCTCCTGAAATCGCTTCATTAATGAGCGATATAGCTTGGCGTTTTTCTTACCCATTTTTTTAATGGCCGCCTCTGCTAAATCTTCAAAACCCGGATCTTTGCCATATAGATGGTTAAATCTGCGGGCAATTTCACGCGTTAACTCGACATGAGAAACCTGATCTGCACCGACTGGCACAAAACCCGCTCTATAGACCAATATATCTGCGCTTTGAAGTAAGGGATAACCAAGAAAACCGTAGGTTGCTAAATCTTTTTCCTTGAGCTTTTCTTGTTGATCTTTATAAGTAGGAACACGTTCTAACCAACCAAGCGGTGTCATCATAGACAATAACAGGTGCAGTTCAGCGTGCTCAGGCACCATTGACTGAATAAACATGGTAGCCGAACCCGGATTTATACCGGCCGCCAACCAATCAATGACCATATCCCAAACACTTTGTTCAATCGTATGCGGATCTTCATAATGAGTAGTTAGTGCGTGCCAATCAGCTACAAAGAAGAAGCATTCATAGTCATGTTGAAGCTGTACCCAGTTTTTAAGCACTCCATGATAATGACCAAGATGGAGTTTGCCTGTTGGCCTCATCCCTGATAATACGCGTTGTTGCGACTCAACCGAACTCAAAATTGCCCCCTAAGACATATAAAAAAACGAAATTATAACAGGTTTTATTTATTAAACAGTTTATTAATTAGACCTTGCCTGCCTCATTGTCACAAATTCTTCAGCAGCAGTAGGATGAATGCCAATGGTAGTATCGAAAACGTGTTTAGTTGCACCAGCTTTGAGTGCGACTGCCAGGCCTTGAATAATTTCTCCCGCTTCAGCACCTACCATATGAATACCTAAAACCTTATCTGTCGCCTTATCTACTATCATTTTCATTAGGCAGCGCTCATCACTACCTGACAATGTGTGTTTCATGGGCTTAAAATTTGATACATAGACTGATATATCAGTATATTGAGATTTTGCCTGCTCTTCTGATAAGCCGACTGTAGCAATAGTCGGCTGACAAAAGACGGCTGTCGGTATATGGCTATAATCGAGTAAGGAGGGTTTATCAGCTGCATATAAATAGTGAGCTAAATACATTCCTTCAGCTAGAGCTACGGGTGTTAATTGCATGCCACCCGTGACATCGCCCAAAGCGAAAATATTCTTTTGAGATGTTTGAAAATGCTCGTTAACCTGAATTTCACCACGTTTATTTAATGCGATATCGACATTCTCTAAGCCTAAATTTTGGGTATGGGGCGTTCTGCCCGTAGCATAGAGTATCAAGCCGGTTTCTAAACTCTTCCCCGACTCGAAAGTTAAGTTATATTCCAAATCATGCAACGGTTCTGTTACTTTTTTGATTTCACTTATATTGTCGTTAAAGATTAGCTCCACGCCCTTCTTTAACATTTCATCTTTCACAAAATGGCGTATCTCTTCATCGAAACCGCGTAAGAACATATCACCACGATAAACAAGCCTGGTTTTGACACCTAAGCCATTCAAAATACCAGCCATTTCAACGGCAATATAGCCGCCCCCCACAACAACCGCTTCACTCGGTAAATACTCTAAGTGAAATATTTCATTGGAGGTGATCGCATATTCACTACCAGGAAATTCTGGCACAAATGGCCAACTCCCCGTTGCTATTACAATGCGTTCAGCGGTAATTTTTGTGCCATTAACTTCTAGTGTGTGAGCATCTACAAACTGGGCTCTGCCATCAAGAATGGTTGCGCCAGAATTAACCAATAGGTTTTTATAAATACCATTTAAACGAGATATCTCTGTATTTTTATTCGATAGCAAAGTTTGCCAATTAAACTTTAACTCACTCTCATTTTGCCAACCGTAACCGGCACCGTCTTTCAGGTCTTCGGCTACGTGAGAGGCATACACGAAAAGCTTCTTAGGAACACAACCCACGTTGACACAAGTTCCACCTAAATAACGATCTTCTGCCACAGCGACTTTTGCACCCAAACCTGCCGACATTCGTGCTAACCGTACACCGCCCGAACCAGCGCCAATAACAAATAAATCGTAGTCATAAGTTTGAGTCATTAAGTCTCACCTTCTGAAGAATAAAATGTATGTATAAGGAGATTGTATTTTTAATCGTAGTAGTTTTAGTGACAACTTTTAAATAATACACTTTCAGTCACATCACCCAACTGAACACTTCCGACTGTGTCATAGCCGATGCGTTTAAAAAAGTCGAAATAGCGACTATTGCCCGTATCGAGGGCAATACCGGAAGAACGAGGATTTTCTGAACATATTTTTTCTATAGCACTCATGAGCTGCTTGCCATACCCCAAGTTACGATATTTACTATCGACACCCAGTAGAGGGAGTTCATGGTATTGTCCCTCAGGTAAACATTTATGAATTTGTTCATGGTAGTCAATATAGCGAGAGGTACAATTGAATCCTGCGGTTAGTGTCATACGAATGCGCCAATTTAATTTACTGGACAAACTCATACGTACACACGGGCTGCCTAACAGAGCTACCGCGATCAAATGACTATCCAAGGCTAAACCGATAACATCTTGCTGATTAGAAAAATGCAGGCCAATTAATTCCCGAATAGTGGCACGAACGCGCTGATCATAACCAGGTCGAGCAGCATCAAATAAATACTTAAAGGTTGGCTCGTTCTTATAGGAGCGATATAAAATCGCTTTTGCTTCGGAAAAAGCACCGGCTTCCAAACGGACTACACGCGCTTCTGTTTCTTCAGTAATGACTGTCATCGCATTCTCTTCTTTAAATGAACGTTTAAAGCAAAGTGTTATTTTTATATTTATGATGCAAGAGTAATGCGAGCACTGACCAACCCTGGGCCGTCAGATTTCTCCACAGAAATCTGCTCTACTCTTATATTTAAAGTTCTCTTCATGGTTGATAGCCAAGTGATCATTTTGTCAAATGCTGCGTCATCAACCCACACTTTTATTTCTCTTTCGCCGCTCGGCTCAAAACGTTTTAAAACAACACCGGTTTGTTTAGCTAAGTTAGTAACGGATGTCACTAACTGCTGGCTATTCAAAGAGGAATTATTTGCTGATGAGGCACTAGTCAACTTACTTAACGCAGGCCTGTTTTCGACCACTAAAGCCAGCAAATCTTTTTGTTGCTGAAGATATATCGAAGACTCTTTTTTATAGGTGTAAGCTGGCTGCCAGAGACCGAAATACAGAAAGAGAAGAATAAGAGAAAACGCCAACACCTTTAGCGCTAATCGGTCACGGCTAGGCATCATTTCATACTGTTTTAAAGCTTTGAGAATGCTTGGATGCTGTTTTATAAAGTTAATCATTATTTTAATATTCCAGGCCTTTTTCGTTATATGTAGTAACGTTGTTTGAAATTCATACCATATTTAAACTAGTTAAACACCACTGACACTGATCCGACCCTTAAAGTAATCTTTTTCTTGAACCGCTGAACTTATTTTTGCAGTTAGCCCTGAATCTACTATGGCTTTTTTCAAAGCTTCTAATTGATCAAAGGATTTGGCATGCATTTCTAACATTAATTCG
>JBFJZQ010000244.1:0-5189 GCA_041622015.1 Oleiphilaceae bacterium | reverse complement strand
GTGCCAATAAGGTAAACAATAATCAGAGCCGCAATCAGCAGAATCATTAAGGGCGCGAACCATTTATATTGCTGATGCAAGGTTTTAACTTTATTCATCGTTGAGTCCACTTATCTTCTTGGTTAAAGAGTCGGCTGTCGTATTCTTGTTATGTATTTAGCTTTTTATTTTCGAATTAATCTAAATTAAAGTCGCCCCATAACCACTGTAAAACACTTAAGCAAGCGACTGGGGCTGTTTCGGTACGCATCACGCGTGGGCCAAAGGTGCAGGCCATGAAGTTTGCTTTTTTGGCTTGCTCAATTTCAGCTTCAGAAAGCCCGCCTTCGGGCCCGATGAGTAAGTTTACGTGAGTCGGCGCTGTGTGGATTTGTGTCAGGCTCTGGGTATCCCGATGGTGAAACACGAAAGATAAGCCTTTGGGGCTTTGTTGAGCTAGCCAGTCTTCGAGAGCGCTCACAGGATGAACCTTAGGAACGGTTGCACGGCCACATTGTTCTGCTGCACTAATCGCAACTTGTTGCCAGTGAGCTAGGCGTTTGTCCTCACGCTCAGCCTTTAACTTCAATTCGCAGCGTTCGCTCATTAAGGGGGTAATTTCACTCACGCCCATCTCAGTGCTTTTCTGAATGGCATAATCCATACGGTCACCTCGTGACATGACCTGGCCTAAATGGGTATGTAGCTTGGATTCAGTGAGTGATTTTTCAGACGAGTCGATTAATACTGAAACATGTTTTTTTGAACTTTGGGTTATGGTTGCTGAAAAGAAAAAACCATTGCCGTTGAACAGTCTGACCTTATCGCCTTGCTTCATACGCAAGACATTCGCAATATGATGCGCCGAGCTAGTTTCTAATTCTGTTTCGATATTTACAGTAAGATCAGTTTGGGTATAGATGGTGGGTATGCGCATAGTATTTTCAGTTTAAAAGTTCTTAAGAAAGTTCAAAAGGCAGCTGTGTAAGTTTAAAGCACGCATCATTATCTATAAACAGATAACAAGCGTCTATGAACTGTTATGTAAATTGTCTGTAAAAGACTGTTTTAATATTGAGACCTAAGGCGCTCAGGGAACGGTAATATTTTCGCTCATTGAGCTAAGTCGAAATGCTTGTGTTGAGCCCCGTCGAAATACCTGCCGTTCATTCAATATCTTTAATAGAAATCTTGGAAGATCGAAAGTGTAAGTCTCTTTGTGGGAAGGGAATTTCGATCTGGTACTTCCTGAAGGCATCATCAATAGCCCATAAATAATCGGAGGTAAGAGCGGTCGGGCGTTTTACTTGTGAAGGCATGACCCAAACGCCCAGTGTAAAGTTTAATGCGCTATCCCCAAAGCCTGTCATCCAAACAGAGGGTTCTCTGCCTTCCATATTAAGCGTGTAATCAACTTGTTTAGCGGCTTCCAAAACCGCGCGCTTTATGAGGTCTTTATCACTGCCGTAAGCAACGCTAAAGTCAATGCGAAAGCGGCGAACATTGTCTGCCAGTGTCCAGTTTGTGACCATGCCGCCAATCAATTCAGCATTAGGAATGAGAATATCTATATTGTCATTGGTTCGTATCAGTGTCGCGCGCATGTTGATTTCTATAACTTCACCTACTAAGCCAGACTGAACTTCGATAAAATCTCCGACTTTCAGGCTTTTCTCCAACAAAATCACCAAGCCTGAAACAAAGTTGTTTACGATATTTTGAAGGCCTAAACCAATACCAATACCTAATGCACCGGCCATAATAGTCAGTTTGCTTACATCGATACCAATGACGGATAGAGACAATAAAAAACCGACGACGAGTATGGTGTAATGAAGAAAACGGCTCATGGTATAAATATGAGCACTGGTAAGTGAGTTCGTTTTGTGGCTCAATCTTTTAATGGCACGACGCACCAGGCGGGAAATAACAAAGGTCAATATAATCACCAGGAAAAACATGAGTAGTTGGCCTAAAGTTAAAGAAAAACCACCAAAGTCGATTATTTTTAAAATAAGCCAATTGGTATCCATTCTGAGTCCATCGCTGAGTAATATGTGTTGTTAGTATCCTAGGTGTTAAATTTAAGCTTATAGCAAAATCCCATTTTATCTACGTACATGCTTTTCATCTTAAGGTTTATATATGAATGAAGATCTGAAAGATATGATTCGAGAGGTCTCCGACGAAAGTCTGGATCGATCAAAACTTATTAAAAGCATGCAGGATGTGGATAGTGTTGCCTTGATGCTTGAATCATTTCCGATCGAAGAGCGTTTGGAAATCTGGGCTGAAATTGATCCAGAAAAACGTTTAGCGGTTTTGCTTAGTTTACGCCATGACCCGCGTGAAACGATTCTAGATGCAATGGAATTGAATGAGCTGGATGCCTTATTCGATGATATGTATGCCGATGAGTTAATCGAATTATCTGAAACCCTTCCAGATCGATTGGTAGATCGTGCTCTAAAACGCATGGATGAACAGCAGATTCGTTATTTCGAATTGGCAAAAGAATACGATGAGGATGAAACTGGCCACTGGGTTAACCATAAATTATTGATGCTTCCCGCAACAGCCAAAGTTCAGGACTGTTTGCGCTTGTTGAGAAGGGAAGTGCCGCGCTATACCGATGCTATTTTCCTGACCAACCGAATCGGCCACTATCAAGGCGCTGTATTGGTAAACGATATTATCGGCTTGCCCAATCATATTCATCTGAGCGATCTTATAGAAGAAGATTATCCGGTAATAGATGCCGAAGAAGACGTCTTTGAGTCATCTCGTAAGCTGCAAGCAAGTGGCTATTCGTCTTTACCCGTTGTCGACAATGAAAAAGAGTTGGTGGGCCGCTTGGATATGATGACCGCAAATGATGTTGTCAGAGAAGAGTTTGAATCCAAGCTCATGGCCGGTGCTGGTATGGATGAGCAGGAAGATTTATTCTCGCCGGTGAAGAAAAGTATTAAAGGCCGTTCCATTTGGCTAGGTATTAATTTACTCACGGCTTTATTGGCGTCTTGGTTTATTGGTTTGTTTGAAGCGACACTTGCCTCGGTAGTGGCCTTAGCTGTGTTGATGCCTGTGGTGGCCAGTATGGGTGGGATAGCGGGTAGCCAAACCTTGGCTTTGCTGATTCGTGGCTTAGCCTTAGGGCAAGTCAACGAGACCAATTCAAGGTTGCTATTAAACAAAGAACTTAGAGTCGGTATTCTAAGCGGCCTGATTTGGTCTGTCGTCATTGCCGTTGTGGCTGCTTATTGGTTCGATAATATTCTCATTGCGGTGGTCATCGCTTTGGCTATTTTACTCAATATTATTACCGCTTCTGTCGCAGGCTTGTTTGTGCCGATTGTGCTCAAAAAGCTGGGATTTGATCCAGCATTATCTGGGGCTGTTATCCTGACGACAATCACCGATATTGTCGGATTTGTGGTTTTCTTAGGCTTAGGTACACTTTTATTGCTTTAAAAAAATTTTAATTCAATAAAGTTCAGCGCCTCTGCTAAACTTAAAGTGATCTTGTTAGTTAAACCTGTAAATTAATGATTTATTTCGAGATATAGTTAAAATTGACCTACGAATTTTCAAGGACAAATGCTATATTGAGCCGCTATTTTCTCCACATATGACTGCCTTATGAAGTACTTGAAGCAATTTAATCTACGTCTTAGAAAAATGCGTGAAAGCCGGCACTTATCCCAGCAGGATATCGCTGCATTTTGTTTGGTTGACCCTTCCGTAATCGAGACCTGGGAGTCAGACCAACTGAATAGCCGTTGTTATCCAAGTCTGGCGAATATTCTAGATTTATGTTTTAAAACCGGCACGGCTTTAGAAAATTTTGTGGATATGCCCGAAGCACCGATTGAAAAGCAATTAGCCTTACCGGGCATCAATTTAGGTGAAGAAAACGATTTGGCAGATTCCTTGGTTGAACTGGGGGAACAAATAGAAAAACTGATTCCTTCAGGAGACGAACAAGAATTATTGCGTCGATACCGGAAATCAGACGCACAAACAAAAGAACTGATACTCCAACTCATCGCTAATTAGTTCGAATGATTAATTTCAGATAGCAAAAAGGGCATACAGCATGCCCTTTTTTTTGCTCTTTAAAATATGCTCTGCCGGGTAGGCGTATTATGCTTTATCAGGATTATAGACATTTTCATACACATAGTTTGTTGCTTCAACAAATCCAGGCACGCTCCCACAGTCAAAGCGCTTACCTTTAAACTTATAAGCAAGTACACAGCCTTTTCTGGCTTGGGTCATTAAGGCGTCGGTAATTTGAACTTCACCATTTTTACCCGCTGGTGTATTTTCAATAATATCGAAAATGTCTGGGGTTAAAATATAACGGCCTATAATCGCTAGATTAGACGGAGCATCTTCTGGCGCTGGTTTTTCAACCATGTCAGTTATGCGATATAAACCATCTTTCATGGATTCACCGGCAATAACACCGTATTTGTGGGTTTCATTGGCAGGTACTTCTTGAATGGCCACGATACTGCACCGGAACTGCTTATAAAGTTCAGCCATTTGTTTTAAAACGCCATGACCTGCTTCTTCACCGATACAATAGTCGTCTGCGAGCACAACGCCAAAAGCGTTATCGCCAACAAGCGAGCGGCCAGAAAGAATTGCATGGCCTAAGCCTTTCATTTCATGCTGTGGTGTAAAAGAAAAAGTATTGTTATGGATCAGTTCACGGATCGACGTCAGTAACTCTTCTTTTCCTGAACCTTTAATTTGGTGTTCAAGTTCATAGCTGATATCAAAGTGATCCGCGATTGCACGCTTACCACGCCCTGTCACAAAGCCAATATTGTTCATGCCGGCTTCTTGTGCTTCTTCAACACCATATTGTACTAATGGCTTGTTCACGAGAGGCAGCATTTCTTTCGGCATAGCCTTGGTTGCAGGTAAAAATCGGGTTCCATAACCTGCTACTGGAAATAGACAGTTTTTAATCATTCCATGTTCCTTAGATATAAAGCAATTAATTGATAAAACTAGATAAGATTTATGACGACAAAGTGTATCGCAATAGGAAAATAATGACAGATCCGGCGGTTATATTTTTCCGTCTTTCACAAAAATCAGCAAAAATAGCCCAAAAAAAGGCAAAGATGAGTGCTATGCACCCTATCTGAACTGGCACATATATTGTTATAACAATCAGGTATCTGGGCATTGAGCCT
>JBFJZQ010000243.1:0-5193 GCA_041622015.1 Oleiphilaceae bacterium | reverse complement strand
TCATTATTTTCTCCAAAAAACTGGGTAAC
This sequence comes from Oleiphilaceae bacterium, assembly GCA_041622015.1. Lineage (GTDB taxonomy): Bacteria > Pseudomonadota > Gammaproteobacteria > Pseudomonadales > Oleiphilaceae > PZPK01. Next base: position 5,164 of record JBFJZQ010000243.1, on the reverse strand, counting down.
TTTACAAAGTGTGTATGATAAAAAGCTTGTTAACAAAAAATGCATCGAGAGCATGGCGCTTTCTAGTTATTTTTTTTAACGCACTTAAAATAATGTATCAATCATAACATTATAGTTTAGAAATCTTAAAGCGTCTGAATAGCTATTTCTTCGCCTTGGTTGTTATGGGTTTATCTTTATTAGTTCAACATCAAAAATGAGCGTTGATCCTGCTGGGATCGAGCCAGCGGGTCTATTTCCATAACCAAGTTCGCTAGGAATAAATAAGCGGGTTTTTTCGCCTTCGACCATTAATTGAAGGCCTTCAGTCCAGCCTTTAATGACCTGATTTAAACCAAACTCAATTGGCTGGCCTCTTGCGACTGAACTGTCGAAAACTGTACCGTCAATTAGAGTGCCGTGGTAATGAACTTTAACCTTGTCGGTGGCAGTAGGGTGGGTATCACCTGTTCCTTTAGTTAGTACTTCATATTGCAGGCCGGATTCCGTGGTTACGACACCTTCTTTCGTCATATTTTGTGACAGAAACTCTAAGCCAGTTTGAGCGTTGCCAGCAGCATCTTTTTTGCCATTTTGAATGCGCTGAACGACAAATACAGCGAGTGCGATAATGACAATGGCGATAATAATTTTAAACACGTTAGCCTCTTTTTTAGTAATGGTTTTATGATAGGTAGTAGTTTTATGATTCAATAGTAGTTTTATGATTCAATAGTAGTTTTATGATTCAATAGTGGTTTTATGATTTAAGTTGATCAGTTATGATTTAAATGATCCCTTCATCTAAAGCGCACGCCATAGCTGCACCTAGTTCAAGGCATTGAGCTTCAAAGTCTTTCGAATAGTCACCTCTTAATAAAAGAGGCGCCTGAACCCAACGCCATTTTAAGCCTGTTGTAATTGTTTCAAGCGCCTTGATAGTGCCTGTTCCATCATGACCTGCTCTAACAAAAGCAGCGCAGGGGAGGCCTTGTTTTCGTTCGAGGCAGGGATAATAGCAGCGATCGAAAAAATCTTTAAGGGCGCCACTCATATAGCCTAGGTTCTCAGTAGTACCCATGATGATCGCATCGGCATTTAATACATCTTCTGGTTGCGTATCAAAAGCAGATAAAGCTTTGAACTGAGTGTTATTCATTTTAATAGAAGCCACCCCTTCGGTAATTGAATCCCATAGTTTTCGGGTATTCTCCGAAGGGCAATGTGCCACCATTAATAAGGTTTTCATTATGCAGCTTGTGCGTTTGTGTAGAAGTTTTGTATTGCTTCTAGTGCCAGTTCAGTGTCGCAATCAAAGCCTTGTTCTTTTAGCGCAGTCCCTAGTGATGCGATGCAGTAATTAACATTTTTTGAACTACAGCCATTCCCCATTAAGCCTATACGCCAAGCATTACCAGAAAATTTACCCAAGCCTGCGCCAATCTCCAAATCGAAATCATTCAGGAGTGTTGTTCTAATTTGAGCGTCATCGATGCCATCTGGAATTTTTACGGCGTTTAGTTGAGGTAGCCTGATGTTCTGATTTACGAGTAATTCTAAACCGAGAGCTTCTAGCCCTATCACCAAAGCCTCATGATGATGCGCGTGGCGTTTCCAGGCATTGCTTATACCTTCTTCTTTCAAAATCAATAAAGATTCGTGAAGAGCATAAAGACTGTTGACTGGAGCCGTGTGGTGATAGGTGCGTTTTACATTTTCACCCCAGTAGTCCATAACTAGATTCAAATCTAAAAACCAACTGTAGTTTTTATGAGAACGTTGTTTGATTTTTTCTACTGCTTTGGCGCTAAAGCTGACGGGAGATAAGCCTGGTATGCAGGAAAGGCATTTTTGGGTGCCTGAATAAATAGCATCAATCTGCCAATCATCAACTTGTAACTCACTGCCACCAAGAGAGGTGACAGCATCAACGATGACAAGGCAGCCGTGCTTATGCGCTACATCGCTGATTGCTTTTGCATCAGACAGTACGCCGGTAGATGTTTCTGCATGAACAAAGGCCAGCATGCCGATTTCAGGGTGAGTAGATAAGTAGCTATCGACAGCAGAAGGGTCGACGGCTTCCCCCCATTCAAATTCAAGCGTTTGTACATCTGCACCCGACCTGGATGCGACTTCTTTCATGCGCATGCCAAATACACCATTGATGCATACAAGAACATGATCGCCGGGTTCAACTAGATTCATAAAACATGTTTCCATGCCAGAAGAGCCAGGAGCAGAAACGGGGATAGTAAGTTCATTTTCAGTTCGAAAAGCGTACTGAAGTAGCTGTTTAATTTCATCCATCAAGACAACAAATTTTGGGTCTAAGTGACCAATTGTTTGTTGCGATAATGCTTTTAGCACGCGTTCGGATACATCTGATGGGCCAGGGCCCATTAAAATTCTATTTGGAGCTTGAAATGACTGCATGTTGGAAAACTACCTATTAATTATTTGCTGTTTTCAGGTTAGTGTTGCTTCTAGTATAGCGAGCGCATCGTGTTAGATCGATACTTCTCACCATAGAATACAAAAAAAGCACACTTATGCTCTGAAATGTGAGTAAGTGTGCATTTGAAAGAAACTGGAATATTAAATACTAAGAAAATTATTGTGCGCGTTTTAAGCTGTTTTTACTGAAATCACCCTCATTTAAACCAGTTTTAAATTGATAATTTTTCCATATTAGGTCGGTACTTTTACCTGTTTGATGGTTCTGTATGGCCATTTTTTCAGGGCGCCAAAAAGTATCTAGGTATTGCGTGTAACCCTCTGAAATTAATGTTTTTAGCAGCGCTTGTTTTCTATCATAAAAGTCAATCTTCATGACTCGATACTCTGCTTGGTCAATCCACGCAGTTTGGCTGGTATAACCAGAGTTTTCATCTGTCGGAATTCGTTTTACAACAAAGCAGGTGAGTGTTCCACAAGCCTCGTCTTTTAGATATTTATAGGTATATTTTTCTACTTCTTGAGAGCTTAAGTCTTCAAATGCAAACTCACTACCCATGAATGGGCCAGACTTATTTTTCGATGCAATTCGTTTAACTCGTTTTAATGCAGGAAGGTAGAGCCATTGGTCATCGGCATCGGTTTTATGAGAATACGTTAAAAGAGCGGTGCCACTGACATCTTTAGGTTCATCAAATATGGTAAGACTTTTATCGCCGTCATCTGTGACTTCAAGGCTTTTAACGCGAAGACTACGAATACTCTCTTCACCTCGATTATTGCGTAGTATCATGGTCATCTCAGCTGTTGTATCTTGCCAGCCTGTGTTGCGTTTATCCGCTTCAACAGCAATTTTTAGGCCTTTTTCTGCAGGTGTTTGCGCTATGCTCGGTGCATTTAACGTTATTAAGCCAAGGATAATGGCTAGGGGTTTTGTCGAGAAAGTTAACATTCAATGTGTTCCATTTTAATTAGTATTATTTTTAGATTTTGAGTAAACATCCAGCCTGTGACTATCAACCTAAAATTGTATCAATGGTGTTGGGAAAAAGAAATCGACTAGCGGTGTGACTAAATTGTAACGGTGGTTCTCAGCCCTATCTCTGCATCATAATAGCAAGGTTAGAATTGAGTCAAAAATGCCTATATAGCGCTGTCTAATTATTAGCTGACATATCCTTTCACTGATGGAGCTCGTCATCCTTCTCTATTCGCTGGCTAATTTATTATTTATTGTTTAATGATTTTGTTTGTTGAATCGATTATGTGTGACTGATGGTCACGATTGCGTTGAGAGATTACTTCGCCTCTACATTTAAATCAATAGCTCTTTGAGTGTATCTAAGGGCGTGGCAATAAATTGAAGTTTTATATTGATAGAATTATTGTTGAGTTATCTAGATAGAGTGAAGAGTAGAATTTTTGAAAAGTTATATCTACAAAAATGAGGCAGGATGAGCTGGAAAGAAATAATCTTCTTTTCAGCTTGTTACGAGAATCAATTTTATTCAAAGCATTTGAATACGTGATTTTAAAATAATTCCATGACTATTACCTTTCGACGAGGCAGATTCAAGTTTTGAAAACTCATCTTGGTTCAAAGTGTTCGTCCAGGCAATAACAGCATGACAGGTTCCCGCCTCAAGTGCTCGTTTACTTAATTCAAATACACTCAGGTTGTCGTTTGACCTGAGAATCATAATGTCGTTTAAAGCAGAATCTTGATGGGTCTTTTGCCATTCTTTTAATAATTGAATAGGAGGGTCAATCCATGCCAACCAACGTTGTTCTTGGTGAAGGTTTATCAGCATGGGCAATATTAATTGAATGCTGTCTATTTTATCTTTCGTGAGTACTATTTCTGTGACATTTGCAGGGAAGGTATGTAATTCATCACGCTTTGTTGCTGGTACACTATAAGAAGTCTTTGTCTGGTTTTGTGCACTAGCGACTGGTAAGTGATGACATGCTGCGTTTGACCAGTTCATGGTTCTTGGCTGGTTTGCTGTATCAAAAGTATCTAAATATTCATTGTCATATATTGATAGCTGTTTCATTGTAAGTTCTCCTTCCTAATCACTCCGACGCCAAGTCCTTCAATAAATAACTCTTGCTCTCTTAGATCGATTACAATGGGCTCAAATTCCTCGTTCTCTGCTTGAAGTTCGACTATATGCTTGTTTTTGAACAGGCGTTTCACTGTCACTTCTTCACCAATTCTGGCGACAATTATTTGTCCATTCCGGGCTGTTTCTGTCTTATGAACTGCTAGTAAATCACCATCGAGTATGCCGATGTTTTTCATACTTTGGCCTTTAACTCGCAATAAATAGTCAGCAGCAGGGTTAAAAAATTCTGGTGCCAAAGTACAGTAATCTTCTATATTCTCTTCACCTAGGATAGGGTTGCCAGCAGCAACTTGGCCAATAATGGGTAGACCTTCTGGAATATTACTTTGTGGTAGTCTTATTCCTCGGCTTGCACCAGGAACAATCTCGATGGCGCCTTTTTTGGCTAAGGCTTTGATGTGGTCTTCAGCAGCATTTGCAGATTTAAAACCTAATGTTTGAGCAATCTCTACTCTAGTTGGTGGGTAGCCAGTCTCATCTATATTCTGTCTAATAAGCTCTAATACTTCCTGTTGTCGTTTGGTTAGTTTAAGCATAAGGCGTCGTCCAGATTGAAAAATAATTAGTCGCTGTTATTAGCTTTATAATGCTGTGTAAGT
>JBFJZQ010000242.1:0-5197 GCA_041622015.1 Oleiphilaceae bacterium | reverse complement strand
ATGGTAATAACATCTGGATGAAGCTTTTTAGCAAGCTCCAAGGCTTCCTTTCCGTTGGAAGCAGCGCCCACCACTTTAATTTCTGAAACGCTACTTAAAATTTCGTGTAGTCGCTTCCGAAAAAATCCAGAGTCATCAACAATTAAAACAGAGACAGTCACTTAAAACCACAGCCTCCATCGACACTGAGTAATGAATTGGAAAAATACTGTTCTGATTAGGAGTATAAACAGAAAGCAAGATTTAAGCCTTTAAGCATAGCGATCTAGTAAACTCGGAATATCTAATATCAAAGCAATACGACCATCGCCTGTTATTGTAGCGCCGGCCATACCTGCGGTACCATGTAACATGTCGCCTAAGGGTTTAATAACTACTTCTTCTTGACCAACGAGCTGATCAACAATAAACCCTACACGCTTATTACCTACAGCAACGATCACAACATGTGCCGAGTCAGCTTCTTCGGCATAACCTCTAACCAACCATCGTTTGATATAAAACAGTGGATAAACATTATCTCTAACCACCACACATTCCTGTCCATCAACCACATTGGTACGTGTTAAATCCAGATGAAAAATCTCAACAACACTCACCAAAGGAAAAGCGAATGATTGATTCCCTAACTTCACCATCAAAGTAGGCATAATCGCTAATGTAAGAGGAACTTTTATGGATAGCCTGGACCCTTTGCCTAACTCAGAACTAATATTCACAGTGCCGTTTAATTGGGTGATTTTAGTCTTAACAACGTCCATCCCCACACCACGACCTGATACATCTGATATTTCAGTCTTGGTTGAAAAACCAGGTGCAAAGATCAAGTTAAAACATTCTGTATCGCTTAAACGATCCGCTGCATCTTGATCGTAAATACCTTTTTCTACTGCTTTGGCACGAAGTACTTCAGCATCCATACCAGCACCATCATCTTCGATAGCCAGCATTATATGATCCCCTTCCTGCTGAGCAGAAAGTACAACTTTTCCGATTCGTTCTTTACCCTTTTGTACGCGAACTTCTGGCATTTCAATACCATGGTCTACAGCATTTCTAACTAAGTGAACTAAAGGGTCTGACAAAGCCTCAACCAAGTTTTTATCGAGATCAGTTTCTTCACCGACTAAAACCAGATTAACTTCTTTCTTAAGGTTTCTAGCCAAATCTCTCACAACACGAGGAAAGCGACCGAAGACTTTTTTGATCGGCTGCATACGCGTCTGCATCACAGCGGATTGCAAGTCACCTGTTACCACATCTAGGTTTGATACTGCCTTCTGCATTGCTTCGTCAGCACTTGCATCACCCAAACGTTTTAAACGGTTTCGAACTAATACTAGCTCGCCGACCATATTCATAATGTCATCTAAGCGTTTTGTATCCACCCTGACAGTTGTTTCAGTAGCAATTGATTCATTTTTCTTTGGCGTTGAAGCTTTTGATGGAGCTACTGTCGGTATCGGTGCCGGCTCTAATTTCTTTTCAACTTTGGGAGGTGTAGCGGGCGCCTTTGCAGGAGTTGGTTTGGCTGCTGGCTCTGGCTTAGACACTTTATTTGTTGCAGCTGTAGGTGAGCCACCTGAGCCGTGAAGCTCATCTAATAAATTTTCAAATTCATCATCAGAAATGAGGTCTTCATCACCTGAATTTAAATCAGGCGAGACATTGGAGGAAGAACTGGAACTTGAAGCAGAATTTCCACCGTCAGCAGTAAACTTGCCTTCACCATGTAATTCGTCTAAAAGTTTTTCAAATTCTTCATCGCTAATATCACCTGAATCTGCTTCGCTCGTATCTGACTGTACTGGTTGAGCAGAAGCAGCAATAGGTTTGCCGGAACCATGAAGCTCATCTAATAAATTTTCAAACTCGTCATCCGTAATTTCATCAGACTCGGCTTCTTGACCAGCGTTCGAAGCGCTAGCCCCATCTCCATCCAAAGCGTCTAATAATTGTTCAAACTCATCATCGGTAATATCTGCTTCGGAGGCTTCTTCTGTTTTGGCATCTACAGGAGCCGACACTGGAGCGCTTGGTTCTGCTCCTGCAGGCTTGGCAAATCGTTGCAGGTCATTTAATAAGCCAGGATTTGCCGGTGTAGGATCTTTACCGTCACGAACTTCATCAAACATTTCGTTTACTGCATCCAATGCGCGTAAAACGACATCCATTAAGTCGGCATCTACACTGCGTTTACCGTTTCGTAAAATATCAAAGACATTTTCGGCTATATGACAGCAACCAACTAAGGCATCTAATTGAAGAAAACCCGCCCCACCTTTAACCGTATGGAATCCGCGAAAAATGGCATTCAGCAAATCTTTATCTTCAGGATTATTCTCAAGTTCTACTAATTGCTCAGAAAGAAGCTCGAGTATTTCACCTGACTCAACAAGAAAGTCTTGAAGTATCTCATCATCTGCCTCAAACCCCATCGTTTACGCCCCTTTAAAATCCTAGACTAGAAAGTAAATCATCCACATCATCCTGACCTGCGACTAAGTCATCACGCTTATCTGCATGCAGTTGTGGGCCTTCACCTTCAATACTTGTTTCTTGTTTTTCTATTTTATGTACTGTACCGGTCAATTCATCAACTTTGCCCGCCATTCTGACTAAGTCGACTAAACTCACCTCAACATCTTTAACCAAACCGATTACACGTTTAATAACCTGACCAGTCAGATCCTGAAAATCTTGAGTTAATAATATTTCGGATAGATTTGCATAAACTTTATCGGAGTCATCACATAATTTGGCAAGAAATGTTCCCATCGTTGCAGTTAAAATCCTGAACTCTTCTGGCTTCATCTCTTTGCGCTGCAATCTGCTCCAATCTTCTTTAAGCTGTTGCGCTTCACTGCTTATACCAGATGCGTAAGGCATGGTTGCCTCAACAAGATCCAGAGTTTTATTTGCCGCCTTGTTTGTCATATCCACTACATAGTTCAAACGATCTGAGGCATCTTCAATTGAAGATAGTTCAGAATCATTAGAGTTTGCTGAATCAATATGAAAATTTCGGATAGATTCATGAAGAGATCGAGTCAATCGACCAATTTCTTGGTATAGCGTCTTATCCCGAGTTTTATTCAAATCAGAAATAATGGAAAGCGCACCGGACATATCACCACTATCAATTAAATCTTTTAATTGGTTGGCTTGTGCCTTCAATGTCTCTTCAAATCCCATCGACGAACCACTCGCTTTCTTAACATCTGTCATGAATGCATTAGCCTTAAGAGTCGATACGTTCAAAGATTTTTTCTATTTTTTCTTTTAAAACTGCTGCAGTAAAAGGTTTTACGACATAGCCATTCACCCCTGCCTGAGCAGCCGCTACGATCTGATCTCGTTTTGCCTCCGCTGTCACCATCAGCACTGGCAATGTTTTGAGATTATCATCAGCACGTACATGCTGTAATAATTCAATACCTGTCATGCCTGGCATATTCCAATCGGTCACTAAGAAATCGTACTTTCCAGTTTGGAGCATCGGTAATGCTGTATTACCATCATCTGCTTCATCTGCATTTGAAAAGCCCAAATCTCTTAGAAGATTTTTTATAATGCGTCTCATGGTAGAAAAATCATCTACAACAAGAATTTTCATATCTTTATTCAAGTCGACCTCCACTTACGTCGATACCCGAAATTACAATTTAATTCCTAAAAACAAGTCTAGTCGCTGTTCTTAGGGTAGCCAGTTTTTTTTACTATTTGTTTCACTAAAGTGAACTTTTTATAACTTTGATATTACTCTTTAAAATTTCCAGCACTTAGCACTTAATTAGTATCTAAGCAAAACACACTAAGACCATTGCATCAATCTAGAACGAAGCCGCATTGCAGCCTGTGCATGAATTTGACTAACACGAGACTCACTGACTGATAACACCAAACCAATTTCTTTTAGGTTCAATTCTTCTTCATAGTAAAGCGAAAGAACCAGTCGCTCTCGTTCAGGCAGATTATCTATTTCCTTAATCAAAGAGACTTTAAAAGAATCGTTCACGACACTTTGCACCGGAGAACTGGTTTCAGATGCATAGTCATCCAGATTTAACTCCCCTTGCTCATTCAGCTCTTCAAAACTAAATAACTTGCCACCACTGCTATCTTTCAAACACGAGAAATATTCATCAAGTGTCATATGCAGCTCATAGGCAATTTCATCATCCTGAGCGTCGCGCCCTTCCCTGTCTTCAATTATTTTTATGGCTTCCGCTATACGGCGTGCGTTGCGGTGAACTGAACGAGGTACCCAGTCACCTTTGCGGATTTCGTCCATCATCGAGCCACGTATCCGGATACCGGCATAGGTTTCAAATGAGGCACCTTTACTGGCTTCATACTTACGCGAGGCCTCTAACAAACCTATCATTCCAGCTTGAATCAAGTCATCAACCTGAACACTTGCAGGCAGTCTCGCTAAGAGATGATGCGCAATCCGCTTAACCAAGGGCGCATGGTTTCGGACTAGATCATCTGCTCGTTGAAGTTGAACATCATTATACATCTATTAGACTGTTCATTATTGTAAATAAATTTAGCTTGAAGTTGACTGAACCAGTCGCTCAACAAAAAACTCTAAATGGCCTTTAGGTGAAGAAGGTAAAGGCCAGCTATCAGCTTTTTGAGCTAGAGCACGGTACGCCAACGCTGCTTTTGAACGCGGATAAACATCAGATACAGCACGTTGCCGCTGTACTGCTTTTTTTACCGCCTCATCGAAAGGTATGCAACCAACATACTGCAAGGCTACATCCAGAAATCTTTCCGTTACATGTGAAAGTTTAGAATATAAGTGTCTACCCTCCTCTTGAGTTTTGACCATATTTGCCAATACTCTGAAACGGTACATCCCATAATCACGGTTTAATAACTTAATAAGCGCATACGAATCGGTGATGGAAGTAGGTTCATCACAGACAACCACTATCACCTCTTGTGAAGCGCGTAAAAATGACACCACACCCTCAGAAATCCCAGCCGCGGTATCTATAATTAATACATCTAAATCATGTGCTAATTCACTGAACGCATTGATCATTCCTGCATGCTCTAAGTGATTAAGCGACACCATTTTTTGCGTGCCCGATGACGCAGGTACAACTTTAATACCTTTAGGCCCATCAACCAGAATTTCCCGTAAGGTGCATTCTCCACTAATTACATCTGCAATATTTCGCTT
>JBFJZQ010000241.1:0-5198 GCA_041622015.1 Oleiphilaceae bacterium | reverse complement strand
GACGGTGGTTGCCAGTGAATCCTTTGAGCAATATGCCAAAAATTTACAGAGTGAGATGGAGAAAGATATCGGTGGCGGCTTCAAATTTGGCCGTGTGCCATCTATTGCGTTTGCTCCGCTAGTTGTCAGTGGTTTAGAGTCAATAGGACAAGCGCCTGTGGCTCTAGGACAAGAGCGTTCCAAACAGCTATGGCATGCCCTAAAAGAGGAAGGTTATTTGGATGCGAGGGGGGATATTACTGCCAAATTTCAGCCAGATGATCTCTACTTTAAATTGGTGGTTCCCAATGAGTACCAACCCTTGGAGAATGACATTCTCGAGAAGCTAAAAAGCTTTATGTTTGCGGGGCGAGTTCAGGATGCCAGAAAACGAGTGGCGGTTAAGTTTAATAAGAAAGTACGTTTGAACCCTGATTTCGAAGAACTTTGGAATAGAATTAGCCAAAAAACACGCTACGCCATTGAGTTCAGCACTCAGGAGCTGATTGATTTGGCCAGTTATAAGCTACAAACCATGCCTGTTATCAAGCCCGTTTCCCTGATCATTGATCACACCCAGGCCAAACTCACTGATGAGGGCTTTGGCGCAGACAGACAAATTCAAACAACCAAAGCACGCTACATCACCTCCCATAATGTATTGCCGGACTTGATTGGTGCTTTGCAGGAGCAAACGGAACTAACCAGAGGTACTTTGTTAGAAATAATAAAATGCTGTGGCCGATTAGCGGAATTTAAAAGTAATCCACAAGGGTTTATTTCTGCGGCCAACAAGCAGATTCACAAAGCCTTAGATGAGTTGCTGGTGGATGGAATTCGTTATGAAAAACTCGCCGGTGAGAATTATAAAATGGAATTGTTTGATGAGCCCGAATTAGAAGCCTACTTAGATCGAGCCTATCAAGTTCAGCATGCTGAAGACTCAGAGCATGTGCAGACGCCCTATGACTACATTGAATACGAATCGGGTATTGAGCATAAGACTGCTTATGCCTTGGATGGAGCAGCGAATGTTAAGTTTTTCTGTAAGCTACCTCGGTGGTTCAAAGTTCCAACCCCCGTAGGTGACTACAACCCTGATTGGGCAGTGGTGCTAGAAGATGACACAAAAGTCTATTTAATTCGGGAAACTAAAACTACGCACGACACGGATAAACGCCGACAGGAAGAAAACTTAAAAATCGCATGCGGTAAGGCGCATTTCAAAGCGCTAAACGATGTAGATTATCGAGTTGCGACATCAGTGGCTGAGGTCGTTGAGCATAATTAATGGGTTGTTATGAATTCTCTAGAGCAGGAACTGGCACGAATTGAAGATTGCTTAACTGCTCTAGAGAAAGAGAAATCCACGCTACTCGAACGTAAACAGACTCTTCTTAAACAAATCAATCAAAAGTCTATTTCTACACTCCAAATTGAAACACTTAGTGTGGAGGATAAAGTGGCTTTATTTTCCAGCCTCTTTAAAGGCCGAACCGATATATTTTCTCGACGATGGGAAAACAAGCAGGGCCGAAGTGGCTATGCCGTTGCATGCAGCAACGAATGGCGTCAAGGGATTTGCCACAAACCTCGCATAAAGTGCGGTGACTGCCAACATAGAGCATTAAGTGCTATTGATTATGCGGTGATCTATGATCACCTTGCCGGTAAACATACCGTTGGTTTATACCCTCTTTTACAGGGTCATGATTGCTGGTTATTAGCGGTAGATTTTGATAAGTCAGACTGGCAGCAAGCCATCACTGCATTTAGAGAGACCTGTTTAGAATTTTCTTTGCCTTGTATCGTTGAGCGGTCTCGGTCCGGCAATGGTGCACATATTTGGATATTCTTTGAAGAAACCGTTCCTGCGAGAGATGCTCGAAGGCTAGGCTTTGCGCTATTGGATAAGGCAATGGAGCGACATGCCGGCTTATCTTTCGAGTCATATGATCGGCTGTTTCCTAATCAAGACACTATGCCTGAAGGTGGCTTCGGTAACCTTATCGCTCTGCCATTACAGAATGAGCCCAGGAAAGTAGGAAACTCTGTTTTTATCGATAAGTATTTTGATGCCTATACAGATCAATGGGCAGCGCTGGCTAATTTGAAGAAGGTAAGCCGGCGTGAGCTATATAATTTATTGGAGCAACTCGAAGACAACTCAGACAATGAGCTAGACCTAAAACCTTGGGAGAAATCTTTCCCTGTTAAAAAGGATAAAATTGGAGCATGCCCTTCAAAGGTTGCGCTCATTTTGGCAAACAAGGTTTACATACCCATCGAAGGATTGCCCCAGGCTTTAATTGCAAGAATGAAGCGTGTTGCCAGCTTCTCAAACCCTGTGTTCTTTAAAACTCAAGCTCTGCGTTTTTCAACCAACGGCATTCCTCGCTTCATCTGTTTGGCGACTATTGAACAAGGCTATCTGTGTTTACCAAGAGGTTGTTTTGACGAGGTTACGGAAATCCTAAACCAGCAAGAAATTCAGATAAAAATTGATGATAAGAGACAAACAGGACAAAAACAGAAAGGCATCAAGTTTAAAGGGGAACTGAGGCCCGACCAGAAATCTGCCGTGAAGACACTTAGTCAGCATGATGTGGGTGTGTTGTACGCACCAACAGCGTTTGGAAAAACGATTACTGCGATTGGTGTAATTCATAAACGTAAAGTAAACACACTGATACTTGTGCATAGCCGACAGCTGCTCGACCAATGGAAGGAGCGCTTGTCGATGTTTTTAGATAATGCCGAGATTGGCGTTATAGGTGGAGGTAAACGAAAGGCTACCGGGATGATTGATGTGGCCACGTACCAAAGCCTAATTAATCGAACCGACAATACCGTGGCCCCTGCGGTTTTCGAGTATGGCCAGGTCATTATTGATGAATGTCACCACATTTCAGCGCACAACTATGAACGTTTGCTTAATGAGATTCATGCGAAATATGTTCTGGGTGTGACCGCAACACCTCAAAGACAGGATGGTCATCAACCCATTATATTTATGCATGCAGGGCCTATTCGCCATGCTGTTGTTTCATCAAAACAAAGCCAGTTCGAGCAGAGGGTTATTACGAAACTTATTTCTAGTATGCCGCCAACAGAGTTGTTGAACCCTGAAACTCGACCCCATATTGCTGAGGTGTATCGGTGGTTAATGGAGAGTGGGAACAGAAACCAACAAATCATTAATGATGTGGCGCTTTCTGTCAACGAAGGTCGTAACCCCATCCTGCTAACAGAAAGGCGCGAGCATGTGGAGTTACTCAGTGATCTATTGAGTGATAAAGGTATTTCTTTCACTGTTCTTCGTGGCGGAATGAAAGTGAAAGAACGCAAAGACGCAATGGCATCCTTGGATGAATCACAAGTGCTGATAGCGACAGGTAAATACATCGGAGAAGGCTTTGATCTTCCAAAACTCGACACACTATTTCTAGCGCTTCCGATTTCCTGGAAAGGGTCGCTGGCACAATATGCAGGCCGTATTCATCGTTCGGCGGAAGGGAAAGAAAAAGTCGTCATTTATGACTATGTGGATAATCAGCTTCCAATGTTGCAAAGAATGTTTCAGCGTCGCCAGAAAGGTTATAGAGCCTTAGGCTATACTGTTATCGAGTCAGGATGGGATGGTTTTATTCAGGGATCACTGGTCTAGAAAAATCTCAAAGTACTAAATTTACTAGAAAATCTTAATGCCTGATAAAAACAATAAATAACAATGACTTAGAGTAATAAATAAAAATGGTCGACTAAAAAGTGAGAATTTTGCTCACTTTATATGTTGTTCTGCATCGTAATTGATAAGCCTGTCAACAGGAACATTTCTATATTATCGGCAGTTTTGTCTAATAAACGTTGGCGGGCTTCTTTGCTTGCCCAGGCGCAGTGTGGGGTAATGATCAGATTGGGGATGACCGGGTCGAGTAGTGGGTCACCCGCTTTAGGTGGTTCCTGGCTAAGCACATCACATCCTGCACCGGCTAGACGTTTTTCGATTAAGGCTTGCGCCAGGGCTTTTTCATCCACTAGTCCACCGCGTGCCACGTTGATTAAAAAGGCAGAGGGCTTCATTAGCGACAAGGCTTCGGTATCGATCAGGTTTTGGGTTTGTTCACTAAGTAAGCAATGCAGTGAGAGAACATCAACCTGTGGCAATAATTCTTTCAGCGGTAAACGGGGGTAATCGTCCGTCTCGGTATTGGCCTGGCCAAGACTTGCACCTAGAAGCACTTTCATACCAAAGGCTTCTGCCATCTTAGCGACGCCACGGCCTAGATCACCATAGCCGATGATTCCCATGGTTTTGCCTTCCAGTTCAATAATGGGGTGGTGCATCAGGCAAAAAACCGGACTCTTATGCCATGCGCCATGGCGAACATCTGTTGTGTAATCGAGTAAATGGTTTGCTAAGGCTAAGATCAAGGAGAAGGTATGTTGCACGATAGTTGGGCGGCCATATTGGATGACGTTACACACGCGAATGCCTTTTGCTTTGGCTGCGGCTAAGTCAATATTATTGGTGCCGGTTGCTGTGACGGCAATCAGTTTCAGATCCGGGCAGGCATCGAGTTCTGTTTTACCCAAAACCACTTTATTGACAATGGCGATGTCTGCACGGTGAAGGTGATTAGCAACTTGTTCAGGTCGCGTGGAAGGGTAGGATTGAAAGTTAGGCAAAACACTCTGTAAGCGACGGTAGTCAAGATTAGCGCCCATACTGTCCAGGTCAAGAAAAACACCCTTCATATCAATTACCTTTTATTGAGATTCAAATTCTTTAATTCGAAATATTCTATTGAAGCTGCTAATCACTCTGTTCAGATTTCGCTTTGTTTTTGTTCAAAGCGTTCAGAGACAATGGTTTCCAGTTTTGTGTCGCCTTTGGCATTAAATTCTAAAGTACGAATAGGAAATGGGATAAGGATATCGGCTTTTTCTAGTTCGCGTTTAATAGTAACAACGGCTTTATGTCTTGCTTCCATATAGCCTGTCTCGTCGCCCGGATACTCTATCCAGAACCAAGCCACTAAATTAATACTTGAGTCTCCAAAGCCTTCGGCGTAAACCTCTGTCAGCTCTTTCTGGATGACGAAATCAAATTTATTGATGGCGTCGACTATCGTGGAACGGGCTGCATCAGGATCGTCAGCATAAGAGATTCCAACCGGAACATCTATGCGGCGTTTGCTGTACATAGAAAAGTTGGT
>JBFJZQ010000240.1:0-5270 GCA_041622015.1 Oleiphilaceae bacterium | reverse complement strand
GCCTCCATTTTTAGTGAAGGCAAGGTCGGAACTAAAGTGGAAGCCTCCCATGCCCGGGTGGCGAAATTGGTAGACGCAAGGGACTTAAAATCCCTCGGTGGCAACACCGTGCCGGTTCGATTCCGGCCCCGGGCACCATTTTTACTTTTCAGTAACTTTCAAAAGCACTCAACCCCTAGTATTTTCTGATCTTCACGGCTACTACCGTTTTCATGTCGTTTCAAAAAAACTCCTGAGATACCAATTAATGTTGGTATTTGTGTTGGTATTCTGCTGGTGCCAACAATGAGAGGGATATTCTTGATACTTTCAGGTTCGGTATATGGAAGCATTCAAAATGAAATTATTAGCTGTCTAAGCCGCTATATCCTGCGAAACAGGGTAGATTACTATCGTTTGCTAACCCAAGTGACCAGTGATGGCGCGTGGCAAGAGTGGATTTTATATATGCTCAAAGGCGTGGCGCAAACAGCGAATTGGACCACGCAGAAAATTGCGGCTGTTCGCCAATTGATGGAACACAGCAGTGACTATATTAGACAGTCATTACCTAAAATATACAGCCACGAGCTTGTACAAGTAATTTTTGAACAGGCGTATTGCCGAATCGCAAATTTGGTAGAGAGGGATATGGCCAAACGCCAAACCGCAGCGGTTTATCTCAAACAATTAGCAGAGATTGGGGTATTAAACGAACTATCAGTCGGCAAAGAAAAGCTCTTTGTGCACCCCAAACTTATTCAATTAATGACGCACGATAACAACGAAATCACTCACTATGAATCATAACGACATCGTACAAAAACTCTGGTATGGCTTGGATCTTCGCTTGACCACTCTTGGTTCTTTTCTTCCTGGTTGGTCAACGGTGATTTTAATTTGTTTAAGTGGAAATGTTTCTGGCAGCCCATTCTGGTCTTCTTGTGAATAACTTGAATCTTTATGCCTAGTCGGTCTTTTCTAGTGAATGAGCAAGTCGTCATCACCTAGTATTATCGATGCTTCAGCTGCCGAAGCAGGCTTTCGTCGTGCTAAGGTATCGACTGAATCAAGTGCCCTACTTTTGAAGCTAAACATGTCGTAATAGTTACAAAATCCTGTATCGCCAAGGAATATATCTCCTGAATTGCATGTATCCTATTGTTTACGCAGCAAAGGATGTTGATGGCTTTTCTTATTGTCTATTTCTATACATAACTCGATTGTGTTATTAAGTTACTATATGTTAATTTATGTAAGTCGTTTAGCTTGGCTATACGATGAACAAGGGCTGAAGTACGCAAGTATTAAGGGCTTCGGAGGATTTTATATTTAAGGGATGATTTTACAATGAACAAAAATATTCTATTTACTATCTACTCGGCATGGATTTATTTAGTGCCCCTATCGGTTTCAGCAACCACAATCACTGCAGAACTGACCAATATTGGTGGAAACACTTGGGAAAGTGTCTATACCCTCCAGAATGATTCTTTGACGACAAGTATTGATGAATTCACGATTTGGTTTGACCTTGGGTCTTATGAAAATATTTCTGTTGTTTCTACACCTTTGGATTGGGACCCAATCGTTATTCAACCAGACTCGGGTATTCCAGATGATGGGTATTATGACGTGCTAGCTTTGAGTTCTGGCATCGCATTTGGTGAGTCATTAGGCGGCTTCGTCGTTAGTTTTGATTGGTTAGGCAACAGCACGCCAACGAGCCAGTTTTTTGAAATTATCGAGCCATTTAATTTCAATACGCTAGATTCTGGTCAAACCACAATAGTAACTGCATCAGTGCCTGAGCCTTCATCTTTAGCTTTGTTATTGCTCGGACTTGCAGGAACTCTTGTATCAAGGAAAAAACTTTAAAACAAAAAAAATGCTAGGGAGATGAAAAATGAAAAATATTTTTCTAAAAGGCAGTATCATATTAACCATGTCGGCTCTTTTCAGTATTGATATTTATGCAGAGCCCCTTTCTACAGTTGAAACAACATCAATTGAGCTAATCAGCAAGAGTCGGTCAGGTCGTACGACCTTAGACTATACATACCAAGCAACATTCATAAATAGTGGTGCAGATGCATCAAATGTAACGGGTTTCGTCAGTAGCACGAGCCCAAATATACAAGTTATTGAAAATGAAGTTGTGATAGGTGATCTTGATCATAATGAGTTAACTACCAGTAGTGATACATTTACTCTACGAATTGACCGGCAAACTCCTTTCGACTCTGGTGCTTTGGAATGGGCTTTCGATTCAGTAGCGCCTATTTCACTGGATGTCGGTTCTACGGAACTTGTTATGAATGAAGGCGATGTTGTTAACCTTTCTTACACTGTCAGCTATACCGCTATTGATGGCAGTGTTAAAACAGTCTTATTCAATCAAGACATTCAACCTGGTAGCGGAATAGGGCTGGTCACAGATGCTCCTCCATCCTGGAGCAGCTCTTCGACGCAAGACTGGATTGTTAATGGCACACTATCTAGTATTTCTGCAGGTAATTATATAATTACAAGCACGGCAAACATTCTAGAAACAGGAGAAACCGCGTCAGTCGATACTTTGGTTACTGTGTTACCTGAGAATCAACTGATTTTTAGCTTACATGCGCCTCAAATGGCGCCTGGTGGCATTCAGCTTAATCAGTCAACTGAAGTATTCTTTAGTGCACAGCTGGATATTGAAAATGGTGCGCCGGAACATCTTACTCTTGAAGAAATCGATGGCATTGGTCAATCAATGGGGGTCATAGGTTTACTGTTTGATAATGGCTTAAATGGTGATGTAAGTGCTAATGATGGCATGTTTGGCGCAACGTTTCCCATAACATCAAATTCATTAGGCGATAAGCTTTATCGTGTCTCATTTTTTGATGGAAGCGAAACTGTTTATAGTGAGTCGACAAACCTAGCCGTGGTAGATTTTCCTACCGACACTGCTGTGTCTAGCAGCGATATGCTTATAGAAAGTGAAGACCCATTAATCAAAGTCTATGCTGACCATATTATTGTTGGCTTCCATGATGATGTACCTCCAAGCCTTATCAAAGAAGTTGTTGAAGAGGTAGGTGGGACTATTATTGGTAGTATCTCAGACTTAAATATTATTCAAGTCGGGTTTGAAAAGAAAACTCTTATGGCGCTTCATGAGTTAATTACGGCTTACTCTGTCCAATCAGAAGTGGAATTCGCTGAGCTGTCTTATGAAGTGACGTTGGATGCGGTTTACCCGAATGATGCAGGTTCAAAAAATGTTGAGGTAACGCGTGTAGATGAAATTTGGCTACTTGCGCAGAAAGGCTTGACCATAGCTGTTGTCGATACCGGTGTTGACTACAATCATAGTGATCTGGATGTTATCAAGGGCAAAGATTTTATAGACAATGATATGGATCCTTTTGATGCGCATGGTCATGGAACTATGGTGTCGGGTGTGGCTGCAGCTAAGATAAATAATGGCTCAGACATAGCTGGAGTTTCTAATAGCAAGGTCTTAGCGGTGAGAGCACTTACCGCGACCGGCGCTTCATCAGCAACTTTAGCTGATGCCATTAAATGGGCTGCAACAAAAGTGAAAATAATAAATATCAGTGGCGGGTTTTATGGTAGTGCAGATCAAAAAGCACTTGAAAAAGTACTGAGTAAATTGGCGGGTAAAGTGATTGTCTCCACGGCGGGGAATGGTGGAATTAGTAAGAAACGCTATCCATGCGCCAATAGCAATGTATTCTGCGTTGGCAGTTCAAGTGATTCAGATACAAGATCAAGTTTCAGTAACTATGGTAGCTGGGTAGATATTGCTGCTCCCGGAGAAAACGTCAAGACAACTAAACTCAATGGCGGTACGGCTTCCCCAAGTGGGACTAGCTTTGCAGCGCCTTTGGTGGCAGGCGCTGCGAGTGTTATCTGGAGTGAGCACAGTAGTTGGAGTGCATCTAAGGTTAAGCAACGGCTACTTGATACTGCCGAAGAGGCCGCCGGTCTTAAAGGTAAGTTGATTGGAAATAGAATTGACGTGTTTGAAGCATTTTTTAATGGTGATTTTGAGTTGGGGCTTGAAGAATGGAAGTTTAAAGGCACCTGTTCTCCTAAGAGCCAACTTGGGCCTATAAAACCAAAGTCAGGTAAGAAAATGGCATTTTGCACGACCGGTCCTGCTGGAGATCAGGTGGCGGCTGAACTGAGTAAAGAGTTGAATTTCATTGCAGATTCAGATTTCACTATAAAGTTCTGGTATAACTTTGTTAGTGAAGAATATCCCGAATTTGTTGGAACTCAATTTGATGACAGTCTTAAAATCAAACTAATTGCTCCAAACGGTACCGAAACTCTTCTTGCTGAGGAGTCTATTAATAGTTCAAATTTTCAAGCAGTAAGCGGTATCGACTTTCCTGGTGGCGACTCCACAGTAGGACAGTTACAGGGAGGTTGGAAGGAAGTGAGTAAAACCATCGCCGTTAAAAAAGGCATGGGTTCATATAAGATAGTAATTGAAGATGCTGGAGATGATATTTATGATACGGCGGTATTACTTGATCAGGTGCGTCTCAAATAACGGCGTTAATTAAGTTGTCGATGAAAGCCCCTCCTTTGTGCGGGGCTTTTTGTTTTCTAAAGGCCAGACAGCTTTTTAAATTTGTCTATGATCGGCGTCACTCAGGTGCTGGTATTTCTCAAGTGGTGCTTTAATTTAGAAAAACTTCTCCCTATGGCTTTACCTTTTAGCTTGTCTGTAAATTTAGATTTTATTTTGGCATCTGGGACTTTATTTTATATGCTGTTTGCAGTAGGCGCTTTGAAACCATTCGATAGCACAGCGCTTGACTTTGAGATATTAAAAGTTCTTGCCCTCACAGAGTTTGCATACGAGGAGTAAGTAAATAATATCTAGATAAATAAAAATACCTAAAAGTTTGGGCATTAGTTTGATAGTAAAGATCAAGCAATAATTTCACCATGCGATCGTCTTAGGTATGAAAGATATTTCTCTCTGGTCTTATTATTGTCCCAAATATATTCAAGTCCTATATGGTGCTTTTTAAATTTCATAGGTTTGATCCATTTTACTTTTGCCTTTAAATCATAACCTTCCATTGTATGAACTCTAAGCGTTATATTTTCTTCAGTGTTCATTATACTAGGTGAGAAAATTGAGGCGCCAGTTTTAGATAGGTATTTTGCGACTACATGGTTTGACACGCCATCGACCACGATTTCAATAAGAGTTGGGTGATAAATTCGTGGCGCTTTTCGTAATGAACTTAGCTGCTGTCTTC
>JBFJZQ010000239.1:0-5273 GCA_041622015.1 Oleiphilaceae bacterium | reverse complement strand
TTGGCGTCTTTTGTTAAGTCCATGACCAAAGGATCCGCATCTGTGCTTAAACAAAAGCCATCTTTGCTAGAGGAAGGGGCTGTTGCAAGCTTGTCAGTTTATGATCCGCAAGTAGAACGATGTGTAACAGCCAACGCTATCATTTCTAAAGGAAAGAATTCCGCGCTTCTTGGAAAGATAATAAAAGGCCAAACTAAAGCGACTTTATATAAAGGAATGTTAGTTTACGAGAATTGAAATAGATTGGGTTGAGCGTCTGCTCAACCCAAATAAAATCTATTTGTTAACGGAATCCTTCAGAGACTTTCCAGCTTTAAAACCAACAGATTTACTGGCAGGAATTTGTATACTTGCGCCTGTTTGTGGGTTTTTTCCTGTGCGAGCACTGCGTTCTCTTACCGAGAAAGTGCCAAAGCCGATCAATGTTACAGGATCATTTTTAGCCATAGCGTTTGTTATTTCGTCGGTAATCGCGTTAATTATTTCACCGGCTTTTTCTTTTGTTACGCCAGCTTTTTCTGCGATGGCTGCGGCTAATTCTGGTTTTTTCATAGTTCAGACCTTTATGATTATGGATATAAATACGCTCAGGCTTTACATGAACGCGCATTTCCTGAGTAAAGATAGTCGAGATTAATAAGCTTTCAATACAAGTTACCGAAAAATAAGTTAAAAATTAGTTATTGAAGTAATTGTTCGACTTAATCAGGTGATTCAACTAGGTTTAGCTAAAAGCGGCTATAATTTATCCATAAATTTTTATCTTTGTGTCGCTTATCTCACAAAATTAAAACGAACTCAGGGATAATCGACAGTTGCTTAGAAACCGCTCAAAAATATGTCGTTTTAGGAGTTTATTGTGAAGCTGAATCACAGCCATACATTTTTCAAATGGATTGTTCTTTCCATCGTACTATCAACATTCTTGGGTGGTTGTAAGGCAATTAACCAGTTTCTTGTGAAACCAATGATCAAGCCAACAGGCGATGCCTTAACCTTACTGGCAGAAGCCCATGTTATACCAGAGCTATTAACCACAGATGATATGAGTGCCGGTTGTGCCGGTGCTGAAGCATTAGGCGGCATGGTATCCGCAGTAGGTCGAATTACTGAAGAGCCACTAGAATTACAGGTTATGCTAGGACTAGCCGGTGGTGGTTGTGAAGAAGGGCGAGCATTCGAGCAAGAATTAGCTTACTTACGATATATTAGAGCTCAGCAGCCGGATATGGCGCAAGATGCCTTGATCGCACAGAAAAACCATCATGTTAAAGCGGCAAAACGTTTTTATGCGGGGTGGTTGGCGCTAATTAAGTTTAATAAAGGCAAAGAGATTGGTGGTGAATGCCCTGATCTAGAACAGGAATTTGATCAGCTAGTTTGGTTGGCTGGCCTTTTAGATGGGCTTCAAGCACTTAACCATGATATTTTGTCGGGTATTGGTACCGGTGTTCCTAAAAACATCGCTGCACAGGCAGAACGTGCTATCGGATGTCTGGATAATAAAAAATGGTTTGGTATTCCATTAGCATTTAAAGCAGCGGTATGGAGCTTATTGCCCGGTGCTTTGCCTGAAGGTGAAAATGCATGGGAGCGTTTAGAGCAGGCAGATTTAATTGGTGAGAATGCCAATATTCGTTTGACTCATTTGGTGCATATTATTGCAGCCTACTCGAAAGGCGATATGGAAAGAGTTAGAGCAGTTATCAAGCGACATGCCGAAAAAATAGCAGAGACGCCAGCCTATGCTCAGTATAGATTGTTAGACGCTGCTGCCACAGAAGGTATAACGCGCGTGTCAGATCGCATGTGGACAGAAGCAGTGGGTCATAGAACGCCAGTGGGTCAGCTAGGTACTTTCTGGGATGAGAACGCTGCTGATGATATTGAGACTGTTGATCTGGATGATTTATTTTAAGTTAATGAGAACAGGTTCACTGATTGTGACTTGATTCATTTAAAAACATATTCTTTTCGAAAAAGAAAGTTAACACGACGCTAGTGCGCTATATGAAAATGCCGGTATAATCTATCGGCATTTTTTTAACTAAAACACCTATTCATTTTACTGGGGGAAGGAATTCCGTGGCTTCCAATACACAATACAACCGCTCGTTCGCAGAGTGGTTCTCATCTTTACCAGCTTGTATTTTACTTTTTTTAGTCGTTCTGTTTAGTACCAGCAGTGATATTCATAATCAGATATTGCAAGTTGGTGAACACTATTGGCCCGGATATTACAAACTTCGAGTTGATCCTGCGCAGCCTACTTGTGATCCGAATGTTAATGTTGAAGAACAACTTCAACAACGGATTGCTCAAAGTCAGGAGGATGATGGCTTAGGCTTGGATTTTTTTGATGCAGCACCTATTGATCCCGACTTAATTCGAACTTCAATCGAAAATGCGCGTTTAGACTGTATCAATAAAGTCACCGCTTATGATGACATAATGGAACGAATTACTCCGTCAGTTCAGGCCTTCAGGTCAGTTGAGTTATTTGTTTCTGATATGATCGGTATTGGCCTGATGTCGCAAAAGTTTATCTTGGTGGTGATGGTTTTATTATGCGCCATGACGGCAACGATGAAGCGACACCATATTGCAATGCGCCCCGTTTTACATACTAAAGACCACTATGCTTCTGGTCTGGCTCAAGTCGTTGCAAACTCAATTTTGTTATCCTCCTCTATCGCATTTCAAGACTTAGCACTCTCAGATGGTACTAAAATATCGCCAGAAGAAGCGATGTTGCATAACTTCTGGGTGTATGGCATTGCGATATTATTAATTGTAAGTATTTATAACTTAATTAACGCGCCTAAGAATCTTGAGAAGGGTGGCAGCATTGGTCATGCTTTATTGGCGATGCCACTTTATGCCACGATGGCCGTTATTAGTGCCATATTCTTCTTCTCTCAGGGTCATTACTCAGCCATCGGTATTCATCTAAATAAACTTATGGACTTGGCAGACATGTTCCTCAATGTGGGTCTATATGTTTGGATAGGTATGCTACTGAAACAAACTCGTTTTGCTGGCATGGTTCTCGCCTTATTTAAACCATGGAAGATGCCCCCAGAAATGTTGGCTTTCTTTGTGGTGGTATTAGCCGCTATCCCAACTGCGTATACCGGTGGTTCAGGTATATTTGTTATTGCAGCAGGTGCCGTTATTTATCATGAAATTAGAGCGTCAGGTGCCAGAAGAAATCTAGCGCTTGCTGCAACCGCAATGTCGGGCAGTATGGGTGTTGTACTCCGCCCATGTTTGCTTGTTGTGGTTATTGCCTTTATGAACCGCGAAGTCACAACGGATCAGTTATTTGGTTGGGGTGTATGGGTATTCGCACTCAGTGCTTTGATGTTCTTTGTTATGGTAATGTTTGTTAATCGTCAGAGTAAAATTCAATTAGCCTCTGTGGGTGAAGCATTCCCTCAGATGATTGCTCAAATTCGTCCACTTCTTCCTTACATTATCTGTATGGTGGGTGTGGTCTTTTTCTATAACTATGCACTTAATGTTCAATTAGATGAGTTTTCTGCAGCACGTATTCTGCCAGTGATGATGTTAGCAATATTGATCTATGAGCACGTCACCAAGAAAGAGATTGCGAGTGATGATGGTAAGACCTTTGAACCACATAAAGGCATAGAATATTGCATTCGTACTGCGACGAATCAAACCACTGCTGAAATTGGTGCACTACTGTTACTCGTGAGCTGCAGTATTATTCTAGGCGGCATGATTGAGCGAAGTGGCGTTGTTGAAATGTTCCCTAGCGATTTTGCCAATGTTTGGACAGCGATGACGGTCATGGTACTTGCTTTGGTGGTCATGGGTATGATCATGGAAGCGTTTGGTGCGGTTATTCTCGTGAGCCAAACTATTGCCACCATTGCCTATGCGAATGGTATTGACCCTATCCACTTCTGGATGGTGACTTTGGTTGCCTTTGAATTAGGCTATTTGAGCCCGCCCGTTGCACTGAATCACTTATTAGCGCGTCAGGTTGTGGGTGAAGAGGAAGTCTTGAAGGCCGATGCTGAAGTTGCAAATGGTACATTCTATCAGCGTTATGAGAAGATTTTGATGCCGATGATGACGATGGGCTCGGTACTAATACTTGTGGCGTTTGGACCACTTATCTACCAAGCACTTTAAGCACTAAAAAATCCCCGTTGATCGGGGATTTTTTTTGCCTTTTGTTTTTCGGTTAAACTAGTTATCGCAATATAAGCTTATGAAATATCTCTCAGCCTATTCCGATGAATTAATAACGAGTATTCAAAAACTTCTTGACGAAGGTCGTTTAGCAGAGGTCTTGTTATCTCGATATCCCAAAGCCCATAATTTCAATAACGATAAACTTTTACGAGAGTATGTACTGAGTTTGAAAAATCGTTATCTGAAAAAATCTAATCCCTTAACTGAAATTAGATACAATGCTTCAATACATGTGATTCATCATGCTTTAGGTATACATAGAGTGCATACCCGAGCACATGGTGGGAAGCTGAAGACAAAAAGTGATATACAAATTAGTACCGTCTTTAAGAAAATGCCCGAGCCCTTTTTAAGAATGATAGTGGTGCATGAGCTAGCTCATTTGAAAGAAAAAGACCATAACAAAGCTTTTTATCAGTTGTGCGAACATATGCTGCCAGAATACCACCAGCTGGAATTTGATACCCGAGTCTATCTTACCCAGTTAGACCTCGGCGGGAGTCTCTATTGAGTTCAAGGCTAATTTCAACAAGAAATCATTTTAACCTAACCTCTATTTCAAGAACTTTGTTAAGATGGCCTCGAATTCTAATGGGGGTAAGACAGTGTTTGATGAATTTGATAGTCGATTAGCTCAAGCCGTTGAAGAAGCGGGTTTTAAAGAAGCAACAGACGTACAGATAGCCACCTTTGATGCGGCACTCAGCGGAGAAGATGTCTTTGTCAGTGCAGAAACCGGCAGTGGTAAAACAGCAGCTTATTTACTCCCTATTTTTGAACACCTTCTCCAGCATGAGAGGTTTCATGAAATTCAGGCATTGGTTCTCGTACCCACACGTGAACTCGCTCAGCAAGTACTTAAGCAAGCAAAAATGCTCGCTCGTCTGACCCCTATTACCTTGGGGCATATCGGCGGCGGCACCGACATCAAAAAACAAACCCAATTAGTCGAAGAGCCTGCCAATTTTATTGTTGCCACCCCTGGCCGCTTATTAGAGTTGATGGCGAGAGACCTCATTAACTTGGAGTCTGTTCAGATTCTGGTG
>JBFJZQ010000238.1:0-5287 GCA_041622015.1 Oleiphilaceae bacterium | reverse complement strand
TGCCCGGTATTCTCCCCTACATGAATCATACTAATGAATAATTCTGAAAATATATGAGAGTGCGCCTGCATAGAGGAAGCCAGATTTATCCCGGATTCCAGTCTTCTGGCAACATCATATAAGGTATCTTTTAATATCTCAGACTTGGTCGAATCCGCCAGACCTTTCATCGCCCTGATAATCGGAATACCAGCACGCGTTAAGGCATTCATTTGTCGGCAAAATATTATTAATTCATCGAGGCTGACTTTAGGCTTGAATATCTGAATATTCATACTTGCCATACTCGCTGACTTCTCAACGTGTTCGGCAATTTTGATGGGCGTGATACCTTTTTTTGCTAATTCTGAGGCCGCAGCATTCGCACTCGCCACGTCAAGGACACCATCAACCGATGCACCCTTTGAATCTCGCCCTTGGTATTTATATTTAGCCATTGAACAATTCACTCCCTATTGAGATGAATGCAAGCCACTTCAAAGCCACGGGATACGCCATCTTAACTTTCTATCCCTGAATCGAGATCTAACGCAAGATCGAGCTCATCATCTAAAATATCCCCGGTTTCCCCCAGGGTCGCCGATACGCGGAATACTTCATCAAGAGAGGTAATGCCCTGTTTAGCGTAATGTAGGGCACAAATTTCCAAAGGCTCATAATATTGGTTCTGATGGGCAGCGGCAGCGAAACCATCTGAATCAGCCCGGCGCAACGCGCCTAAGCAAGCTTCATCCATTTCGAGCCACTCATAAATACCGATACGACCTTTATATCCGGTATTACTACACTGATAACACCCGGTACCCTGCATGAATTTCAAGGATGAAAGATCCTCAAACTCACTGTCTTTATTCTTTTGCAGCATGGAACTTAACCAGATATTTTCTTGGGTCGTCGGCTGATATTCCTTAGAGCAATTGGCACAGTTGCGTCGAATCAAGCGCTGCGCTAACACGCCTTGTAAGGAACTCGCGACGAGATACGGCTCTGCCCCCATGTCAATTAAGCGCATCGCCGAACCGATAGCGTCATTGGTATGCAAGGTCGACATCACCATATGACCGGTCATCGCAGCTCGCAAACCAATTTCAGCCGTTTCTTGATCTCGCATCTCGCCGACCAGCACGATATCCGGGTCTTGGCGCAAACAGGCACGTAACACACTGGCGAAGGTCAAGCCTACCTTCGGATTAACTTGAACCTGAGTAATACGCGACAAGCGATACTCCACTGGGTCTTCTGCAGTAATAATTTTCACTTCAGGCTTATTTAATTCAGATAATGAGCTGTACAGCGTTGTCGTTTTACCACTACCGGTTGGCCCGGTGACTAAGACCAAACCATGTGGTCGCGTTATCGCTACGCGAAACCGGCTCAGAATTTTAGGCGGCATGCCGATGGTTTCAAGCGACAAGATACCGTCAGTCTGATCGAGCAGACGCATCACCACCGACTCGCCATATTGGGTGGGCATCGTTGAAAGTCGAACATCTATTGAGCGCGCTTTTACCCGCACATTAAAACGGCCATCTTGAGGAATACGCTTTTCGGAAATATTCAAACCCGACATGAGCTTTAAACGTAAGACTAAAGCCGCATTTATTCGAGTTTCTTTCATCACCTGCTCTTGTAGCACGCCATCTATTCGTTGGCGAATACGCACCACACTTTCATCCGGTTCAATATGGATATCTGAGGCTCTTGCCTGAACGGCATCTTCAAAAATGGATTGGAGTAATTTTACAACCGGTGCATCACTGTCATCGCCCGTTGCGGTTAAGGCTGCCAGATCGAAAGCATCATCTTCTAGTTCGCTATCTAATTCGAGCGCTAAGCTGCTAATTTCATCCGTTCGGCGATATACCATATCCAAGGTATTGAGTAATTCACTTTCACGAATAACCGCAACATTAATCGTCTGATTCACAACACGTGAAATTTCGTCATAAGCCATAAGATCCATCGGATCGGCCATACCGACTAATAATTCACCTTGTTGCTCATCTAAGACCAATGCACGAAATCGTCGCGCTAAGGTTTCCGGTAGCTTTTTGATCAGGTCTTGATTGAACTGATAATGCCGTAACTGAACAAAGGGGACTTCTAACTGCTGGGAAAGCAGATTTAATAATTTGTCTTCTTCAACAAGGCCAAGCTCAATTAAGGCCCGGCCTAACTTTCGCCCCGTCTTTTTTTGCTCAGCTAAAGCGGTCATTAATTGTTCTTCAGTAATAAGCCCATTCTGAATGAGCAAATCACCTATACGAATTTTTTTCTTTGGTTCTGACATACCTGTATCCGATATCGATCAGTTTAAATAATAGTTTTTAAACAAGACTCACATTATTTCTTGAGACTTGATTGAACAGATTCTAATTGTGTTAGCCGTTGCTTTACAAAATTCACCAGCTCAGGCGACAAACCGCTTAAGTCGATGGCTTGTTGATAGGCATAATAGGCTTTTTCTTTTTCATTATTTCTGTCTGAGGCTAACGCTAAACCCGCCCACCAGTCAGCCACAGTTTCATCATATTCAACCAGCAAAGCATAAGTTGCTTGTGCATCTTGAGCCGAACCATAACGCTGATAATACGCGGCCAATAACACATAATAGTCTGGGTAGTTTGTGACTTCGGGCAAGTCCGAGTTAAGCGTATGTAAGGCCAGAGAGCTTTCCCCTCGCTGAACATGCCAGCGTGCTTTTATCTGGCGAAGTTTTGGCGATTTATACAAGGGTGCATTCAATAAGACATCGCCGACTTCAGCGATCCGGTTCTCTTGCAGTAGATAAGTCGCCAATACCGTTCGGCTTTCCATATCTTCTTCATGTTCGCCAATAAATGCATAGAGTTGACGATAGGCTTGCGTCTCTTGTCGCTTGCTCATTAGCATCAATGCTCTTTCTGCCATTTGCTGATCTAAGGCAACCGGTGAGAGACTCACTTGCATTGTTTTTTTATCCGCAGATGCTTGGTCAATGGTCTTTTCTTCAGGGAAGTCTTTTTTAGGTAAGGTTTGTTCAAGGCGTTCGGCTTGTGCGATTGCGCTCTGAGGCTGAGTTTTTTCAAGCTTGCTTGCAACTAATGCTGTACTGGGTGTTTTTTTCTGTTTATCACTAGTTGCCGGCTGTTCTATAACAATTTCTTTCACCGGCTGTTGTTTATCTTCAGTCGTGACCATCGTAACTTGCTGATGAACCTGCTTAGTTGATGCATCCACTTTAGAGGTTGATTGAATGACTAACCCTTCACCCTTAGCTTGGTTATCAACAAGATGTGTCTGCTTTTCGTTGGCAGTAGAAATTTGTTTTGTCGAATTTACTAATGTTTGATTTTGTGTATTTTTAGATAGACGCTGAGCTTGTGGGACCGCGCTTGTAACTTCGTCAGTGTGCTTGGTACTGGCCAGCGTGTCTTTAGGTGATATGGATGATGTATCTGCCTTCAAAAAAAAGACATACAAGACCAACAAGATAACTAACACGGCCAATACAATTAGCGCTATATTTTTAAAAGGTGATTTTTGTGGCCCTATCAAACTTTCCTGAGGCGATGATTGTGCTACGCCAAGCTCTGGTGCTTGGCGTTTATCAAGGTCTCTGAGCATATCATTAATTACGCTCATACCCAGTTTCCTAATACATTCGACGTTGATTCCATAAAAACCCAGGTACAGACACCAAAATTAAAAAGTACACTCGCACAACGTTCCCGCCAAGTGATATTGACACTTTCAGTGTCAGAGATCGCTGCTAGCATATGCCGATACTGAATGACCTTTTCACCTTGGCCAAACGCTGACATTAATGATTTATGGCACAAAATATTGACCAGCCGAGGAATACCCTTCGATGCCCTGCATAATAAACTAACCGCCTTCGCATCAAATAATCTGCCGCCTTTATAGCCCGCCAATATCATTCGATGAGAAATATACTGTTCAATATCTTTTCGCTGTAAGGGCTTGAGATAGTGTTGAAAAGTAATGCGCTGTTGCAGTTGTCTTAAATTCTTTTTAGCCAGCACTGTATCTAATTCGGGCTGTCCAAAGAGTATTATTTGTAATAATTTATCTGACTCAGTTTCCAGGTTACTCAGTAATCTTAAGGCTTCTATGGTTTCTTCTGGCATGGCCTGAGCTTCATCAATGACCAAGACAACCTGCTTACCTGCTTTAGCCAGTCTGACTAAGGTATGCTGAATTTGTTTTAAGGCGACAACATGCTGCTCTTTTGCCTGTGAAGTGACATAGTTAGGACTATTTTCTATGCCATTAGTAGATTGATCTTGTGCATCAGAAAAGGCTGAAAGCTCTTCTGCCACCAAGCAATATAAGGTTTCTGCCGAGAAATAAGGGTTAGGTAAATAAGCCGTTACGAAAGGATCTTCCAATGCATTCAGCAACTTTCGGCACAAAAGGGTTTTACCGGTTCCAACTTCACCCGTGACCTTAATAAACCCTTCTTTATGCTTTAGCGCCCAAAGGAGCATATCTAATGCTTGCTGATGGGTTTCTGACTTCAAAAAAAAATGCGTATTGGGCGTCAAACCAAAAGGCCGCTCATTCAAACCAAAGAATTGCTCATACATACCGCCGCTACTCGTAGAAACTTGTTTCAGTCGGTGCAGCCATAATATCTCTGAACTGGCCAAATCGCTCTCGACTGCCACGAATATCATTTTGAATACTTTGCTGATCGGTCAATGTCGGTCTTAATAAAATCACTAACTCTGTTTTTTCAGATTCTTCGCCTTTTTGTTTAAATAACTCACCGATAAAGGGTAGATCACCTAGAAATGGCACAGATGAATTAGTATCAGAACTTCTATTTTGAATTAAGCCACCAATCACAACAATTTGCCCATTTTCTGCTGTAATGATGCTATCTGACTCACGAATACTTGAAAATGCCAAGGGCAAATTAGTTTCTGCGCCGGCCACTGAAATCGTTTTTTGCTGATCCTCGACCTTACTAATCGTTGGATGAACATGCAGAATTATTTTGCCGTCTTCACTTATTTGAGGTGTTACATCAAGTGCAATACCAGAAAAGAAGGGCGTTAACTGAATGTCAGTTGAATTAGAATTAGTATCGTTATTTGACTCAAAATCGATATCGGTGACGTAGAATTCGTCACTACCCACTTTAATTACTGCTTTTTGATTATTAACAGTGGCAATACGCGGGCTTGACAGAACTTGGACATTGCCTTGCGTTCCAAGCAGATTAATCGTTGACTGAAAGTTATTTAATTTAATGACCGAAGCAAATACCCCACTCGCCTGC
>JBFJZQ010000237.1:0-5350 GCA_041622015.1 Oleiphilaceae bacterium | reverse complement strand
GATGGCAAATGGGATTTCATGGCTCAATATTTTTATGATACTAATGGAAATAGAGTCAAGATGATTGAAGATAGTGACGGTAATGGCGTCGTCGATAAAAAATGGGAAGCGGATTACCAAGCTGCCATTTTATCAACAACCTGGGATGACATTGCTAATAACTTATAAGACTTAAATATATGAAACTATTAGACTAGCTAGAGAAAATATTTAGTTTCTAGCTAGCCTAATAATGGGAAGCTCTTGCTACTTTTTCACTGTCACTTCATATAGATCAAGCCGTCTATCTTTAAGATTTCTTACTGAGCCTTCACTGTGTAAAATCTTCAATTTCGTCATGTCTAAGTCAGAGAATAGCAACATTTCTGTATTCGGTGTAGCTTCATTTAATACTGCATCATGCGGAAATGGAAAGTCAGATGGCGTAAATACAGCTGATTGAGAATATTGAACATCCAAGCTTTCCACTTTGGGCAAATTACCCACGCTTCCAGCAATAACGACATAGCATTCATTTTCAATGGCACGAGCTTGAGCACATAAACGCACCCGAAGATAACTATTTTTAGTGTCCGTCCAAAATGGAACAAATAAAATATCCAGGCCTTGAGCGGCTAATATTCTGGTAAGCTCTGGAAACTCGACATCATAACAAATTAAAATCCCTACTCGTCCGGCGTCTGTTTGAAATACCTTTACCTTATCACCACCTTGAATAACCCAGTCATACGCTTCATGTGGTGTAATATGAATTTTTCGCTGCTCATCCACTTGTCCATTTCGATGACATAGATATGAGACGTTGTATATCATGCCATTTTCTGCAAGAGGCATAGAACCCGTAATAATATTCGCATTATATTCCAAGGCTAATCGAGACATATCCTCTTTCAAACGCTCGGTATAACCCGCTAGATACCTTATCGCTTCAGTTTGTGAGGTTTTTTCGGTCAATGCCATTAAAGGGGCATTAAAAAACTCGGGAAAAACAACAAAGTCACTTTGATAGTCGGAAACGGTATCAACAAAAAACTCAATTTGATAAAGCATTTCTTCATAGGATTCAACCGCTCGCATCTGCCACTGAACAGCCCCCACACGGACAATGTTTTTAGGCGTATCCAAGACACTATCTTCAGGTTCGAATAGAATATTATTCCACTCCAACAAGGTCGCATACCCGACCGACTGTTCATCCTCAGGCAAATATTTCTTCATCAAGCGCTTTACCTGAAAATCATTCGATAACTGAAAACTTAAAATAGGATCGTAAATACGTTTTTGATCTACTTCATGAATATATTGCGCTGGAGAGAACTGATCTCTATGTTGATGGTAATTTGGAATTCGCCCGCCCGCCAGAATTGCGCGAAGGTTATATTGGCGACACAGCTCTTTACGAGCATCATATAAGCGTCGACCTAAACGAATACCTCTATGAGAGTGCGCAATCACTACATCTAAACCATATAGAGCATCGCCCTCTGTGTCATTATTTACACGGTCGTTTGCATCAACGATATCCTCATAAGTATGAGGATTGGAAAAACGTGCATAATCGACCTGAACACTTAAAGCGATACCCACCAGGTTATCACCATCAGTAATACCAATTTGTCCTTCATGATATTAATTAATTAGATATTCAATGGTATGGCTTGGCCACGCGCCACCTAATTCGGTGTAGACTTCATCCATTAACTTTTTAACTTGGGGATAAAGATCCATGGAAAGATTACAAATTTCGAGCCGAGTTTGTTCTGCAGTCATAAAAGAGCCTATGTTTAATTCAAGCTTTTAGCTTATAAAGGGCAATAGTGCCTCAACGATACGAGCAGGAATGAAATAAATCAAACTACAAATGCGAGAAAAGGTTAAATTTTTGAAACGCCAATCAGTCTCTAAATAGCAAGGAGAGTTGGATTTTTAAATAATGAATCAGCGACATGCGCTTATAAACAACGAATCAATTAAAATAATTATTATCACGCCGTAAGCGTTTTGTATGACTTAACTTGGTCTTCGAATCCATTCGTTTTTTTCTAGCATTTAAGCTTGGCCTTGTTGAACGACGCGGCTTAATCTCCTTCATCACACTACGAATTAATTCAAATAAACGAGACAGCGCATCCTCTTTATTTCTTAACTGCGTGCGAAATTGTTGAGCTTTAATAACAATCACACCATCTGATGTGATGCGCTTATCTTTGAGGGAAAGTAAGCGGCTTTTATATAACTCAGGAAGCGAAGATGAGGCGATGTTAAAACGAAGGTGCACAGCGGAGGACACTTTATTCACATTCTGCCCTCCGGCTCCTTGTGCCCGAATTGCTTCCAAATCGATTTCTGATTCGTCAATAGATAATTCAGGCGTAATTAATAACTTCACAAATTCAACCTTATTTTAAAGCTTTATATAGGAGGCAATGAAGCATTACATCGCACTATTGAGCAAGGGTAATAAATTCGGAATATCCTCTGTAGTTAAACCATTCAGTCACAACATCAAACTGACTCGAAGGCGTTGACTGGTCAAATAAAACAACATGTAAGCCATAAATATCGGATACATCTTTATCGTCAAAAAATTTAATTTTGATACTGTCTTCGTCAATCGGAATATCAAGGCTAGTTTTATCGCCCGAAATAATAGGATTATTTTGAATTAAAGAAGCATCAAAGGCTAATTCACCCACAATTTCAGGCGATGAGGCATCATTATAAAACATCAAGCCATAGTCACGAACACGCTCGTCCATTGATGTAAATTCAACATGCAGTGTATTTTCATCCGAGGTAAAAACCATGTCATTCGCATCAATAGTCATGACTTCCAAGCCTGCAACAGCACTGCTACCCGTTCCACCTAAAAACTCATCCGAATAAACAAACTCCTCAATATCTACCTCTTCTCCAGAAGGCAACTTAAACTCAAAAGATTTACTAGACTGATAACCATGCCTATCAATGGCGACAATATCATAGCCTGCTAAAAAGATGTCATGTAAACGATCCTTTGAATAAAAAGAACAATTAACGACTAGCTCTTCTAAAGTACATTCAGCTGTAGAGTTTAATTCGGATGATTGTAACAAATACCAGTTTGTGCCAGCGTTTTTATTATTGATATAGATATCTGTAATATCGTCAAATCCATCAGGATCACTCATCGAAACTGAAATAATAAAACCGATTGTTCTTTGCTCCTCAGGGTCTTTATGGGCATAGACTGACGGATGAAAGTGTAAAATTGAGGTGTATATATCACCAATTTTAGGTGCGAATTCCGACTCACTAGGACCCGATGAACAAGCCGAGATTAATAAAGTAAAACTGAGAAACAACAAACCAAACCCAAAACGCATAACACTCATCCTATTAACATTCACTATTATAAAAATATAGGAATTATACCTTGGTAAGGATACTTAGTGTGTTTTTTAGCAATGACTGGTACACAGATTACGTAATATTGTTACGGCCGCAACAGTAGCTTTATTTCTAGGGATACATATGAAGTCAGCCTGAATACTCATTTGAGCATTCAGGCTGAAAATTCAGTTCACCCATTAAACTAGCCAAGCATGGTATAGAGGAATCCCTACAATCACGTTGAATGGAAATGTAATACCTAAAGATAAAAGCATCGCTAGGCCAATATTCGCATCCGGTATTGCAGTTCTGATCGCAGCAGGCGCAGCAATATAGGATGAAGATGCCGTTAAAGTGGATAATATCAATATCGAGCCCTGGCTTAAACCCATAGCATGCCCCGCCAACGCCCCCACACACGCTAAAATAACCGGAGTTACCAGCGCAAAAATCAACAGCTTCCATTTATCCCAAGGAATTGGCCTTAACGTTTCAGCAGCGGTCAAGCCCATTTCCAAAAGGAATAAAGCCAATACCCCTTTAAAAGCACTGGTAAATAATTCGGTAACACTTGAACCTTGAAGCGGGCCATACATCCAGCCTATGATTACCCCTCCGACTAGCAGCACAACCCCCCTGTTAGTGAGCGTTTCATGCCATAATTTTATCGAGTCGCCTTCACTATTTACATTGGCGTTAAACTTCCTATATAAGGCCAAGGACACAAGAATCGCTGGCAACTCCAACATTACTAGATACAGCGTCACCTGAGCACCAAACTCTAAACTCTGAGACTCAGCATAAGCGAGCACGACAGCAAAGGTGCCGGCACTGACAGAACCGTAGTGAGCGGCCAAGCTCGCAGAATCATGCCAATTTAAGCCCAAACCAGATTTTAGCGCTGGAATAATTAAAAGAGGTATGAAAGCCCCAATTAAAGCAACAATGAATAGTTCACCAAGCAACGAGAACGTAATCGCACCATGGAGCGCCATCCCTCCTTTTAGACCAATGGTCAGCATTAACAGCAAACTCAAAGTATCGTATGCTGCCTTAGGGATGGATAAATCTGAACGAAGTATGCCAGCCACTAAGCCAAGCAAGAAAAACATAACTACAATATCTGGCATACCCTTATCCTTTTATCAAATGACTAACTGATTTCGATTAAAACTTCACCCGGCGTTACTCGGTCACCTTTACTTACATGGACCGCTTTTACCGTGCCTGAAATATTCGCATGGACTTCAGTTTCCATTTTCATCGCTTCTGTAATTAAAACAGCTTGACCCGCTGTAACAGCGTCGCCCTCTTTAACCAAAACTTCGACAATATTTCCTGGCATAGCC
Organism: Oleiphilaceae bacterium; assembly: GCA_041622015.1. Classification (GTDB taxonomy): domain Bacteria; phylum Pseudomonadota; class Gammaproteobacteria; order Pseudomonadales; family Oleiphilaceae; genus PZPK01. The sequence continues at coordinate 629 of JBFJZQ010000237.1, read as the reverse complement.
GTTGAAACATGGCCTGGCTCCGATGCATGCTTTCTATTTGCACCCCCCTGGGAGATATACTCATTAAGAGGCTCAAACGTTACCTCTTCCGGCATACCATCTAGCGATAAATACAGTTTTCGTTTACCTGAAGCTGAGCCTCCAACACCTGTTACCGCTATTTCATAGGTTTCACCATGAACATCTATTTTGAATTCCGTGGCCACGGCTTCAGGAATCTTAGACTTTGCGGATACGTTTGCAGGAAGTAATTCTTCAGGCTTTAAAGTACCGTCTTTACGCTGCTGCAAGAAATCCTTCCCTAAGTCTGGAAACATTGCGTAGGTTAAGACATCTTCCTCATTTAAGGCTAATGCACCTATTTCTTTTCTTAATTTATCCAACTCATCTGACAATAAATCTGCCGGACGCCCCTCATGAACCTCTTCATTACCGATGGCTTTCTTCTGAAGCTCAGCATTTACCTTCGAAGGAGCATGTCCATAACCCCCTTGAAGATACCGTTTCACCTCATTAGTAATTGTCTTATAACGCTGGCCTGATAAGACGTTATACACTGCTTGGGTGCCCACAATTTGAGATGTCGGCGTTACTAATGGTGGAAAGCCAAGATCTTCACGCACTCTCGG
>JBFJZQ010000236.1:0-5413 GCA_041622015.1 Oleiphilaceae bacterium | reverse complement strand
GCAAAGCGCAATTAACAGATTCGCATGTATTCCTTAAAAATGGTGAAGCATGGCTACTGAATGCACACTTCACTCCGCTCACAGCCACATGCACACATATAATTGCCGAACCTACACGAATGCGTAAGCTACTACTGCATAAAAAAGAAATTGCGAAAATTTCGGTAGGAATGAATCAAGCTGGCCACACCTGTGTTGCGCTAGCATTATATTGGAAGAAGAATAAAGTTAAATGCGAGATTGCTCTGGCAAAAGGTAAAAAAGAATACGACAAACGCGCGACTGAAAAAGAACGTGACTGGGATAGACAAAAACAACGCGTAGTAAGAGAACACGCTAAATAAACAAATGACTAGTTGTATTAAGGGAAACAGGCCTTATATAATCAGTAACGCTTGAAAAAGAATTTGGTATAGCAAAAACAGTTAACACTGTTTTCCAGAAGCAGAAAGAAACTTCAAAAGCTAATTTTTGGAAAAGTTACGGGGACGACATGGCTTCGACGCTGGTAACAAAACCAAAGGTGCATGTCGAGTGTACAGTGGCACTCGTACTCCAATCGCTGTAATCAATAGTTGCAAATGATGACAACTACGGTGCTCAACTAGCTGCGTAAGCAGTGAAAGAACACTTCTAGGGTTACGACCCTAGCGGTCCTTAGCAAGGTGCCTGTATCGCGCTAAAGACTGTCAATCAGAACAGGATCGCAAAGAGGCATTCTCAGGGTCGCTTTGCTAAACTTTACTGAGCTCGCCAACCACGTCCTGCCCGTTGGGCTGTGGAAGGTTAAATCAATTAACGGATTCTAAACATGTAGAGCCGATGGCAGAGTGCTGACGGACGCGGGTTCAATTCCCGCCGTCTCCACCAATTGAAGAAGGTGAGCTGATATCAGTTCACCTTTTTTAATGCCTGCGCCCAGCGCTACAGGCCTTATGTGGCGAGGGTTTACGGACTTCGCCCTCTTCTTAATCTCGGACTATACGAGGCGAATATTCTCTGAATTGCCGAATACTCTCTGCGTCTCTCCCCATCACCCAGGACCAAAGTCCATGACCAGAGAACAGAGAACCCATTAAAATCAGTAGCTTATTATCGGACCAATCAAAAGATTTGTTGGGTGAACTGGTTGGGCGAGAACATTTGCATTTAGCATTTTCAAGCTGACTAAACCGATTTTCGAAGGCATCATCATTTCGTACAAATGCGCATTTTTACTCAATGCACAAGCATCCAGATGAAACTAAAAAATAGAACGATAACAGTCCTACTTGAAGAAGCAGAGTTTCAGAGATTCGAAGACTACTGTAGCCAAAAAGGGCACAAAAAAGCACACTGATTAGCAAACTTATTAGTGACTACTTAGATAAAAAAACCAAAGTCGGTGAGAATAGACGCAATGAGCAATGAAGCAGTATTAGATAGACCGAGCGACTTTCAAGCTCGCCACAACGAGCTAATTGGTAGATACAAAACATTAGAGAAAGGCATACAAATAAACCAGATTGACACTCGGGTTTCTTATGCATCCCCTGTTAACTTTAACGAATCCATGGAGACCTGATGCTCTCTAATTCAATACTGCCAGTTTGGTGACTGTTTTGGTGGCTGTTTTGGTGGCTGTTTGGTCAATTCGAAACGTTCCGCAGTGCTGTGAAGTTCCGACAAGCTAATCGCGCAACCACTCAAAAACTGTTTCTGTATAGCGAGGCTTCGCGCGGCGAACGCGCCAGGTTGTTGCGTGATAGTGTCCGTCCATCGGCACGAGAACAGAGCAGGAAGGTGTGAGCTTATTTATCATTGTCGGTGACAGCAGGAATCATTGGGATTCACAGTGGTCACCGACCATTTTATCGCTATGGTTGAATGCTGCGCCGTATTGCAGTCATACCGATCAGGCCCATGAGAAGCAATGGCCACACAGGCCCTTCGGGCACTTCAACAGGCGCTTCAGTATACTCAAATTCAACGCGCACAAGGCCTGAAAGGCTAAGCGTGTTGCGGGCGCGGCAAAAATCAGATTGAGGTCCGGCGGACCAGAAGTAGTAGCTCCCGCCATAGTCGCACTGCACATATCCAAGTGTAGTATATACGTTTAAATTCATTTCTGGAGCGCTGCGTTCTGAAGCGAGCCAATCGTCAAGGTTCGAAGGGTCTATCGCAGTGCTGTAATCGATGATGCCTTGTTGTCTCTGTTCGTACTCACAATATGCGAGGTAACTTGCATATAGGTTGTTGGAATAGATTGTTCCGGCTGCTCCAGTTATGCCAAATCCTCTCGGGTTGAATCTTTCGTTGTTGTTGGCTGAGACAGGAATATATGGTGGAGTATTTGCGCCGTAAGGCATCAAGTGACCGGCGGGGTTGGTAGTTATGTATTGCCTGGTATTGTCACAACCTAAAGATCCGATATTGCTAAAGGCGCCTGTAGTTTGCCTTCCATAGGGATTGTCTCCAATACTTAAGAGCATACCAACCGATGCGTGTGACAAGGACGTGGATGTGTGATTCCGTGCTTCTGCAATATAAGCTAAACCGAAGGGATAATTAATATAATAATTCTCGTACTGAGCATCTTGGAGTATATCCAGGGCATTACCGTAGACCAGGTGTGAGTAGGTCGCATTCAGCGAAATGTTTACGCCTGTGAGGGTGCCGAGGCTTGTGTCAAATTGCGGGAGGGAGACTGATTCGGATGCGCTGTTGGATGTTGGAGGCGCGAATCTATTGCTCGAGCCGTCATAGCTGGATCGATAATCATTAAAATTGCAAGGACCGTTAGCGCCACACACTCCAGTATAAAAAAACCCTCGAAACCTCGGGTCTAATACTCCTCCTCCTTGGTTGTGGTGCCACGCGTCAAAATTTCTAATCTGATGGTAGCGCTCCCGCTCTCTCTGATAACCAGTGCGGTCACCCAACAATCGTTCGCTCATATACCGGCCGGTATCATAGTGAAAAGCCGTATCTATACTTATAACACCCGCGCTCAGCGCAGTCGTTTTGATGAGCGAGGCTATAAACAGCAGTAAAATTCCAGCAAGCTTCATGGGGGAGGTCCTTTATGTATAGTTATTATCGTTACAGGCAAAAATATGGGAGGCGACCCCCCCCCTCAAAAACTTATTAATGCAAAAGACATGCCTTTGTGTAGATGTGTTTAAAAAACAAACACATACTTACTTGGGAGAAGCCTTACTTCGGTAAAGTGTGTAAAAATATCCGACACATGAGTGGGGGTGAAAGAGGGCGATGAGGGGGTCGGAGACACTGCGAATATCGATGGGTCCCCGTTGTTACCCCCCGGTATACCCGGCGGAGAACCAAACACGCACAATTCGGCCGATTTATGCGGCCCCTGATTACCTTGCGCCTGCCAATTGAGCAATCAACTCCCGCGTAAGGCTGTTGAGCTCTTTCGAGGGATGTTCGAACTTGAGACCCGTCTGGTAGAGCACCACAGAGCCCATTTTCACTGGCTCCACTCTCACCACGCGAGCGCGCAGTTTCAGGTTAAACCCGCCATCCATGGTACTGATCACGGTTTCTAGAGATTGTCCGATTTGTATCAGGTCCGGTACGGTCACGCCCATGCCGCCCGCAGAGATGTCGTCCAGCGTGGCGATGGTGCGCGACACTGAGCGCCAATAGCCGAATACAGGTCGCCAATTCCTCCTGAGAAGCGTCACTGAGGAGGGATTTTGCTTGCGCTGTCATAGAGATACCTTGTTAGAGTTATAGTGTGCGTGATGGGCAAGCGTTTTAAAGCTTATCTGCTGGTGTACTTTTCAGTTTAGATTAGGCGACGACGGGGGCAAGTCTTACGCAGAGAGCAAAGACGAGAATTACGGGGACCGTTTACGTCACTGGCCAAAAGGAATACGTCGAATGAAGTAAACTGCCCACTTAATGAGTGTCTGTCTGAGGGTTCCAATCATGGCGGGCCAAGTGGCGTTGCCCGTACTTGCGTATCGAATCATGGTTCCAATGCCTCTTTTTTTTATTTTTTATCGTAATAACCTGATTTTCTGAGTATTTTTTCTATTAGATCTTGCGAGGATTTGAGGGTCTCGTCCAATGAGCGCGCGCCTCGTAAATATTGCTCTATCTTCAAACCTACCTGATTGCCAATGGCGGGGAATTCAGGAATCGCAACGAACTGCGGCCCACTATTAAGGTACTGCCTGTGCCGTGAGATCTTGCGGATTGACCTTTTGTATTGTTGATATTCGTTCATACTGACTCTCCTGTATATTTTAGTTGAATAAGTCCCATTTTGGGACTACCATTAACTCTATGAGAATCATTGCCTTATCGACACTGAAAACTTTCTGGGAAGAAAACCCAGAATACATGGATGCTAAAGAGCCAACGCTCGCCTGGTATCGGCATGCCTTAATGGCCGACTGGAGCGCACCAGCTGATGTAAAGCAGGACTTCAGAAATGCCAGCATCCTCAAAGATGGGCGAGTGGTTTTCAATATTGCGGGGAACAAGTACCGTTTGGTCGTGTGGATCAACTATGCCTATCGCGTGGTCTATATCCGGTTCATCGGTACCCATGCGCAATACGATAGAATTGACGTACAAACTATTTAATTGCCCCAAAGGTAGAAACGAGAGGAATTACAATGGACATCAAACCGATTAAAACTGATGCCGACTACCGAGCGGCATTAAAAGAAATTGAAAGCCTTATGATGGCTGGCCCTGACACACCCGAAGGTGAAAAGCTAGATGTCATGGTCACGCTTATCGAAGCTTATGAGGCCAAGCATTTCCCATTGGATTTGCCTGACCCTGTTGAAGCCATTAAGTTTGAGATGGAGCGCAAAGGGTTAACAGTGAAAGACCTTGAGCCAATGATAGGAAAAAGCAACCGAGTTTATGAGATTCTCAATCATAAACGTTCGCTCACGCTAAAAATGATCTGGAAGCTGCATGAAGGCTTGGGTATTCCAGCTGAATCGTTGATCAAACCACCGCAAGCGCATGCTTAAGAGTGATAGATTTCAAAGCACAGAGGAGATTGACGCTCGGCTCGCAGAGCTTGAGCAGGAGAAAATGCAGCTTCTAGCTCTTAGAGATAAACTCCAACAACCTTCACCGAATGCATCAGACTCGCCCCTATATTCGCCAGACCAAAAGATTGCCATATTCAGAGGATTGTTGCGGGGCCGAACCGATATTTTTGCTAACCGCTGGCAAAACAAACAAGGTCGCAGTGGTTACTCTGTTGCCTGCAACAACGAGTGGGTACAGGGGATCTGTCACAAGCCGCGCATCAAATGTCAGGACTGTAATCACCGGCAATTCTCAGAGTTAAATGACCAGATCATTTATCGCCACTTAGCAGGGCAACAAGTGGTTGGCCTCTATCCTTTAATGCACGATAACACCTGCTACTTTCTTG
>JBFJZQ010000235.1:0-5507 GCA_041622015.1 Oleiphilaceae bacterium | reverse complement strand
ACCCGCTTATTTTTCTCATGAATGAACCAAAGGCTTATTATGTCTTACTCTGTTTTACGCAATTTATTATTCCGTCTTTCTCCAGAAACCTCTCATGATTTGTCATTAGATTGGATGAGTGCTGCTCATCGATTGAAAGTTTTGACTCCTTTTGTTCATTCAATTCCGAACTCTCCTTGTAAAGTTATGGGTATACACTTTCCTAATCGAGTCGGTTTAGCGGCAGGTTTGGATAAAAATGCAGACCATATGGATGCGTTAGGTGCTTTAGGCTTTGGCTTTATAGAGGTAGGAACCGTGACGCCTCGACCACAACCTGGGAATCCAAAGCCAAGACTTTTTCGTCTTGTGGATGAGCAAGCGATCATTAATCGGATGGGATTTAATAATAAAGGCATAGATCATCTTATTGAGAGAGTAAAGAGAAGTCACTTTACAGGGCCTATAGGTATTAATATTGGTAAAAATTTTGATACGCCTGTTGAAAATGCAAATTCTGACTACTTGCATGGTTTGAGAGTGGCCTATCCTCATGCAACCTATATAACGGTTAATGTGTCTTCTCCCAATACACCCGGTTTACGTAGCTTACAGTTCGGCGATTCTCTAAATAGCTTGCTGGATGTGCTTAAAGAGCAGCAAGGGCTGCTTGCTAAGCAGTTTGGACGTTATGTACCACTGGTGATCAAAATTGCACCTGACATGACTGATGAAGAGATTGTGTTGGTAGGAGAGTCGTTAAAGGCACGAGAGTTGGATGGTGTTATCGCTGGCAATACAACTTTAGATAGAGATAGTGTTCAGACATCTCCATTTGCAAGTGAAGCAGGTGGTCTGAGTGGCGCTCCCCTCACGCAAAAGTCCACCCATGTTATCCAGCAACTCAAGTCAGTATTAGGGGATAGCTTACCTATTATTGGCGTCGGCGGAATTATGTCTGGTGAGCAGGCATCTGAAAAAATTCAAGCAGGAGCAAGTTTGGTGCAGTTATACACAGGTTTTATTTATCAAGGGCCAAAATTGATAAGAGAGTGTGTTGAAGCAATAAGATTTTCAGAGTAAAGCTTACGCATATGTAAAATATGCCCAATAAAAAAGGCTCAATTTGAGCCTTTTTTATTGGGTGGTCTGATAAACCACATTCGTCCTCGCACAGTGCGGGATATATTAAAATGGTTTAAGTTAGAATTAGGTGGAAATGCCAGGGAGTTTATGTAGCCCTGAAACGCCTACTAGTCCGTCCCAGTTGTCGCCGCGTCCTTCGCGCCAGCCACTAAGCCAGTTTTGTTTTGCTTCGAGAGATGATGTATTGGGACAGAGGGATTTAGATTTTCCTGAAACGCCTGCTTGATAGCCTTTGTTGAATGCGCGTTGTTCGATATCACGTTTTTGTCTTTTCATTCGTTATGAACCTCATGAACTTGCTGTCTTTATTTGTTTGATATTTTGAGTTCAGTTTTAATAATCTTAATGAATGCTTTTAAATTGATTAAGACTTTATTGAAGTAAAACTGGACTAGCTACAAAAGGTCTTGCAAACTCCTGTTAGTTTTGTGAATTAGAAATACATAAATCATGTTTTTAGAGCTTAAAACGATTTCAGAAAAACGATTTTCTCTGATTACTTAATCTGGAACCGTCTTTGTAGTTAAGCTAATACTGGCTTAAATGTATATGATTTTATTTTTCTATAAGATAAATTTAATATGCATTTATGATCTAATAAGGTCTAAGTAACTGATTTTTAGCTATAAAATAGCGCCTATTCTTTTTCACTTTAATTTTTACTATTTGTATGAGTTTGGTAAATGAATTTACATTCTGAACAATTTTCTACCTTTGTGACTTGCCCTAAAGGTCTGCAATATATTCTTGAATCTGAGCTAAAAAAGCTGGGTGTTGTCCAGCTCAAAGCCACGCCATCTGGTGTTTCTGCTGAATTAGACAAGCAAACGCTTTATCGTATTTTACTTTGGTCTCGGATTGCTAACCGGGTCATTATAGAGTTGGGTTCAAAAAAAATTGATCAAGCAGATGATGTTTATGATTTAGCTAAAAGTATTGATTGGTCAGAACATTTTTCAGAAGAGAATACTTTTTCTGTAGAGTTTCTTGGAACCAATAAAGTTATCAATCACACTTCTTTTGGTGGGCTTCGTGTCAAAGATGCTATTGTTGATCAGTTTCGCGATAAAACTGGAATAAGGCCGAATGTTAATAGAGATAAGCCGCAAATTAGGATATCTGCCCATCTTTATCAGGACAGATTGACTTTAGGCTTGGATTTATCTGGTGAAAGTTTACATCGAAGGGGGTATAGAAACTTAACAGGCCTGGCTCCCTTAAAAGAAAATCTGGCGGCTGGTTTGCTCGCGTTATCTGGATGGGGCGCTCGTTTTGATTCCGAGGCTAGTTTTGTAGACCCTATGTGTGGCTCAGGTACATTATTGATAGAGGCTGCCATGATTGCCTGCCATAAGGCGCCGGCACTTGAAAGAGAGACGTGGGGTTTTGATTATTGGCTGAAGCACGATTCAAAAATTTGGTCTGCGCTTAAGCTTTCAGCTGTCGATATTTTTGAACAAGGTAAACAAGCGTATAGAGGCCGAATTGTCGGTTTCGATGCCGATCATAAAGTCATACAGCGTGCTTGGGAGAATATTAAAAAAGCAGGTTTTGAGCAGCTAATACATGTAGAAAAAAAATCGTTAGAAGAATTTGTTTTATTTGAAAAAATGTCGACAGGATTGTTACTAACCAATCCGCCTTATGGCGCACGTCTGGGTGAAGTTGAAGATTTAAAATCTCTGTATCAGCTTTTGGGACAGCAATTTGAAAGTCAGTTGTTAAATTGGCAGGCAGGCATTTTTACCGGTAATGATACTTTGGGCAGAACTGTCGGATGGCGCAGTTACAAACAATATAAATTATTAAATGGCGCAATTGAAAGCCAATTGCTTTTATTTGATTTAAAAGCAGAGAATCGTTTTAAAGAAGCTTGGCAAACGCCTGATCAGAAAGTTCATACTCCAGGTTATTGGCGTGTTGCGCACGCAGAAAGAGCGCAAATGTTTAAAAATCGTTTGCTAAAAAACTTACGAACAACGGGGAAGTGGGCGAATAAAAACAAGCTTTCTTGTTATCGCTTGTATGATGCTGATATGCCCGAATTTTCTATGGCTATCGATATTTATAAGGATCAAGCTTCTAATACTTGGTTTCATGTACAGGAGTATGCCGCACCAAAATCAGTAGACAAAGACAGTAGCATTGAGAGATTACGGGAAGCTTTAGCTATTTTGGCTGAATTTGCGGATGAAACGTTTCAAACGCCAGCTAGCCAAATTGTGTTAAAAAGAAGAGAAATGCAAAAAGGTACTAAACAATATGAGCGAAACTCAAGCTCAGGCGAAATGTTAATAGTGCAAGAAGGCAAAGCTCAGTTTTATGTCAATTTGAAAGATTATCTCGATACAGGTTTATTTCTGGATCATAGACCCATTCGGAAATGGGTGTTTGAAAATGCTAAAGGAAAGCGTTTTCTAAATTTATTCTGCTATACATCTAGTGTCTCTGTACAGGCAGCCTTGGGCGGTGCTGAATCTTCGTTAAGTGTTGATATGTCTAAGACTTATTTAGCTTGGGCAAAAGATAATTATGAACTAAATAATTTGAATTTAACTAAGCATAAGTTAGCTCAAGAAGACTGCATTGACTGGCTTAAAAAAGAATCAAATACTTCTGTCAGTGGATTGAAATCATCAAAGTTTGATCTGATTTTTCTTGACCCGCCAAGCTTTTCCAATTCAAAGAGAATGGAAGGGGTATTGGATATTCAAAGAGATCATGTTGAATTGATTGATTCAGCAATGACTTTGTTAGAGACAGGCGGTCAGCTGATATTTTCTAATAACTTAAGAAAGTTCAAGCTAGATGACGAGCTGGCAAACCGTTATCAGATAAAGAATATTAGCAAGTCATCTATTGATAAGGACTTCGAGAGAAACCAAGCTATTCATCAATGCTGGATAATAGAGTTTTAACGCTGTCGCTTGTTTTAATGAATTAGGCTTTATTAAGGTCGGGCTTTAAAACTCGTACCTTAATTGAACGCCTGCTTGATAAACTTTGATGTTGGTATCAGTATCCTTGAGTAAGCGTCCGTATTCAAAGGCAAGGTACCAACTTTCATCAAGCTTGTAATCAATGCCTAGCATCCAGCTCATGCTGAATTTAGTGCCAAACAAATCTTCTTCTATTTCAGTTGGGCTGGGTTGAATATTTACTTCTTCGGTGCCTATTGATCCAGGGATTTTTCTCGTTACTTCATGTCTTGTGACGTCAGCATCATAAAAAGATACACCTATTAAAGCATATGCAGAAAAATTATCTGTCACAGGAAGCGTGCCGCCAATGTACCAGTTGAAAGCATAATTTATATTTACTTCAAGCATTTCATCCAAGGTATCACTTTTTATACCTGTGGCGTAACGAAGCTCTGTTTTAAAGTTTTCAGTAATATATGTGCCATAAGAAGCCATTAGGGCATAGGTTTGGCCTGTAAGTGGAAAATTTCCACCTATAACCACGGTAGGGTTGTCTGTTGCTGCAAATGGTAGTGCGACAGATCTAAATTCATTGAGAACAAGCCCGCCAGATACATAAGTTCTGTCTTTTTTGGCAGGGATCTTAATCGGCCCTTGTCTGTTTTCATTTGCGTTTGAGGCAGTAGTAAAAAGAATGAGTGATAGTAATAAAAAAAGTAAAGAAGCTTTAGGAACTAGACGACACATCATCCTTAAATTACCTTGTCTGGTGTTTGGCAAAAACTGAGCGATTGGAAAGTCGCTAATAGTTGCATGTGAGGCCGGATTCTGCGCTGATCAGCGTCACAAATTGTTTAATTTATGTTTGAAATTGTTATGGAAATTTCAGAATGTGTGTGAATTTCTATAAAAGTTCCGGTATGTCATTCACCATGAAGATCAAAGCTCTTACTTTATCTTCAATTAATTCGATGTCCAGCTGATACTCCTGAGCAATTTCATTACGTATCGCTATGATAGTTTCAATGTCATGTTTCTGGAAAAGTTCATTCACTGTAGCAATTTCAAATCCAAGGCTTTGTTGGTATGTCTCAAAGAGTTTTTCAAGTAGAACTTCATCTTCATCTAAGCCATCTAAATAAACAGTTTGGCCATCTAGGTCTTCATTGAGCTCTCTTATTACATCTGGGCCGGAAACACCTTGATCAAAAAAATGCTGTAAATCCACTTCTGAATCGACATTTTCCCATGGCTGCCATTCGTCATCAGGAATAATTAGAACTGATTTTAACTGGCCGTCAGCCAAAGACCATGAGATGGAAAGAGGATAGCCATTTTCATCCGGCGTACTGGCTTCAATATCAATAAATAAAGGGAAGTTTTTAGGCATGGTTTACATCTTAAATTTGGGGATAGGTATGTTAATGGATTTTCTGAAATATCTGTAGCCATTATATGGTT
>JBFJZQ010000234.1:0-5516 GCA_041622015.1 Oleiphilaceae bacterium | reverse complement strand
GATCAATTCCGTTTCAAACATATCGTTTGCCTAACCTTGGGCTTTGATCAAATCATGCAAAACCCCGAGATTGAGAGATTTCATTTAAAGAGCTTTTCTTGGGATGAGAATAGTATCGAAAACTGCAAAGCAGCATATTTAAGTCTTCTTGATAACTGGTATCAAGCACTTGGACCTATGTTAAAAAAAGGCAATACAATCAGTCATTGGCTAAATCAACGCCGACTTTTTCAAACCAAACCTCTTTAAAGCCCCACCTTTAAATCAACATTCAAACAGCATTTTTTTAAACGGCAGAGTTGGATTTTTCTACTAAACTTCAATTTAGCATGCAGCTATAACTAGTGAGGCAGGAATTGATCATGAAGAGAGCCGATATAGCAAAAAGGACCCGCATCAAAAGAATTCTCGCGTCTACATTGGTTGCAAACACCATCACCCAAGCCCCTTATGTATTTGCCAAACACAAAACACAAATTCGTGTACTTGGCACCCACGCCACCTTGCAGGAACCGCTCCGTGAAGAAGCCATGAAGGACTTAGGCATAGCATTATTTTCGAAGCTAAAGGCAACGCCGCTGTACCCCAAAAAGCATCTGTATTTCCAGAGAATTTTGATGTCTATGAACAATGGTCAAATAGCATTAACGTTTTATGGCAGGCAAGTGCTACCCAAACCCTTAACACTAAACGCTTAAACAACTGGGGACAAATAAATAACTTAACGAAAACCGGCCGATTAACTCCAACAACCAAGCTTGGTAAAGGTGATGCCCCCGACAAGTTGCTTCATGCTCAAGAGGATCATTCCTTAGGCGCGCAAGAAACTGGCAACATCAGCTTTCTGCCCTATGTTCATAATGACGATACCTTTGGCTATAACCCCCATGTCATCAAACAAAGGATTCCCTATGAAACAGAAAGTTGGTGTCATTTAATGATATTGGTGGCTTTCAGGCTGGCCCGGTGCTTTTATTGCCAGACAGGGCTATTACATATCCAACCCGCTCACCTCCTTTTTCAGCAAGGCAATTTAGACATTTTTTCGGGATGCTCAAGATTTGCACAAACAATTGGCGACAGAAGAGTCGGCCAATACAACGGAAAAGACGCTGAGCGGCCATCTGTTAATTGTCGAGGATAATACAATTAATCAACTGGTTATCAGCCATATGGTTACTAATTTTGGCTTAACTCACGTATTAGCAAACAATGGCCTTGAAGCCGTCAACCTAATAAAAGCTAATAATTCAACTCGATAGTCTTGATGGACATCCAAATGCCACTTATGGATGGTTATGAAGCAACCATTGAACTCAGGAAAGCAGGATATAAAGACTTAATAATATGTGGCTTATCTGCCAACGCCTTATCGAAGGACCTTAAAAAAGCGCAAGAAGTGGGCATGAATGATTAGCTTACAAAGCCCATAGATATCCAGTTATTGGAGAAAGTACTCAAGCAGTACTTATCAAGTGCCGAAGAGAGCTAAGCCAACACTTAATTTTCACTCAAGCTAGAAAGGAGCGTGTCACACTGGACTTTAAGCTGCTGTAAAGCATCTAGCGGCAGACATGTCTGGCATAGAATTTTTTCGGGAATATGTTTGGCTTTTAATTTAAGAGATTTTCCAGACTCTGTCAGATATAAAGACTTTACGCGTTCATCTTTTTGAGAGACGGTTCTTAATACTAAACCTTTACTTTCGAGACGTTTAAGCAGTGGCGTTAAGGTGCCTGAATCGAGGTGTAATTTATTCCCCAAAGAAGAGACGCTAATACCCTCTTCTTCCCAAAGAACCATCATCACAATATATTGAAGATAGGTCAGGTCAAGACTTTGCAATAATGGGCGATATGCCCTTACCATGGCATTGGCAGCGCTATACAGAGAAAAACAAATCTGTTTATCAAAACTCAATACATCTGCCTTTTCGACCATAAAAATTAACTACTTAAGTGGCTTAATACCAAAGAACGAATGCAGCAGCTGCACCAATACCGCAGTTTTCATCAAACTCACTATGACGACAAACATGCTTACCAATTGCATAACTGAGCAATCCGCCAACGATGTACATTTCTAAATCACGATCTTTTTGAAAACTCTGACAACCACCTAACATCATAGAAACGGCTATAAGTGTTGTCATCACTAGTTTTTTCATTGAAGTCTCCCAGACTATCTTTTCTGAGCACCTATCCTACAAAGCAAGTTAACTTTGAGCAAGAAAACTCTGCACTTTACGTGACTTAGTAGGCAAGAACTCTTTTAGCTCAGTGCAATTTACCTATCATAGAATAGAAATAACCATCTCTATGCCTGCTTCGCCATCCTGACTATTGCGCATTGACAGTGAGTAATGATTATGCACACATATTTGTTTACAAATAGATAAACCCAAACCCGACCCTTACTGTGAACTCGAACCTCGCTTAAACCTTTCAAGGCTTTGTTGAAGCATAGCAGTAGACATATAGGCACAAACATTGCGAATGACGATCTCAGTATCACTAATTTGAACCGATATTTGAGTATGATCTTCAGCATACCGACAAGCATTATCCAGTAGATTTCGTAATAAAATTCTGATTTGGGTTTCACGACCCACCCACTTAGAATGCATTCGATTATTAACCAGTATATTGTTATGGCTCATAACTCTTTGGCTTTTCAGCTCATCAATAATTTCCTCAAGCATCGAGTCTATATGAATCACCTTAGGTGCTTCTTGTTCTTGGCCTGCATCTAGCCAGCTTAATATTAGGAGCTGTTGCACCATATGTATTAAGCGTTCAATCCCAATCAATGCCTTAGACACAAAGTCTTTTACCTGCTCGGACTGACTCACCTGCAAAATATTTTGTAAATGAACGTTTGAAATAGACAAAGGCGTTCTTAATTCATGAGCAGCATCGGCGGTAAAACGCCTTTCTCTGTTTGACGCTTCAGAAACGCGGCTAAACAGGTCGTTTAATTCTTCGACTCAGTACCGCATTTCAATTGGATAATCGGAGGCCTGTATTTCATCCAGTTTTTGATATCCACGAGCTTTTAATGCCTGAGAAACTTGTTGAAGAGGTAATAGCCCCTTACGGATCAATAAGGTAATCAGAAAAATAAGCATAGGGAGCACAATCAAGTTGGGAATAATGGTATTCATAGCGATATCAGAAGTCAGCTCTGTTCGAACATCTTCACGCTGAGCGGTTCTTACCCAAAAGCCATAATCGGCATCATTCAGGGTAAAGGTTCGCCAGAGCAGGTCATTGGTATTAACATTGTCGTAGCCAGGCTTTATTGCGTCGAAGTCTCTGGGTAAAGAGGAAAAGTTCTCGAAAAATAATGCACCTTCGGAATCCCAGACCTGAAAGCTAACTTCTTCTCATATTTATGTCTGCGCTCATTGAATTCTTGATGGGATTTAATACGGCAAAAAAAGCACAGCATGAAGCCCACTAAAGCCCCAAGTACTTTCAAGAAAATTGCCCCCGCTCTGGCTGCGGCGCGTTGCAGCGTGCTCGGTTTATCCGATGCACTTGCGCAAGAAAATACAGGCGATTGGAAATTTGATGTGGCCACCTTGATTTATGCAGAATCTGACAACCGAGTCGCCGCTGCAGAGCCGGTTTTTAATGCCAACAAGACCTATGTTGGTGGTGAGGTTTTAAATCTTAAATTAGTCTTTGATAGCTTAACCGGTGCCTCACCAAATGGCGCAACGCCAAGCGATACAGCGCAAACATTTACGCGACCTTCAGGAAATGGCAGCTATACTGCCGATGCAAATGAAACACCGCTTGATGCTACCTTTAAGGATACTCGCGGTGCCTTTTCAGGAAGTTGGACGGCACCAATTAATCGCGACTGGGATTATACGCTTGGCGCCTATGGTTCCAAAGAATATGACTACCTATCGCTAGGCCTTAATGGTGGTCTCAAACGCTATCTGAACCAAAAAAATACGCTGCTTAATTTTAGCTTAGGGTTTTCTGCTGACGCCATCGAACCAGAAGGCGGAAATCCGCTTGGTTTAGCGCGAATGGCAACTCCCGGTACTGGCTCATTTGAGACCGATTATGCTTGAAGGCCTAAACGTTCAACATGCAGTAGAATTCCTAAAAAATGCAGCCATTGAAACCTGGCGGATAGAGCATAAGTTTAGTCGCTATCAGAAGGGTAATATCATGGATCAAATCAACCATGCGTATGACAAGCCCTTCACTGTCGATGAAGAAACCACAGCGCTATTAAATTTTGCTGATCAATGCTATCAACTCAGTGGCGGATTATTCGATGTCAGCGCAGGCCTGCTAAGAAAAACCTGGAAGTTTGACGGTTCAGATAATACCCCTTCTTCTGAACAAATCAATTCAATGCTGCCATTAATTGGTTGGAACAAAGTGACATGGAAAGCTCCGCACATTCAACTAGGTAAAGATATGGAACTGGATTTAGGCGGCATAGGTAAAGAGTATGCCGTTGATAAAGTCTGCCTACTTTTGCAAAAACAAAGACCTCAACCTGAAAGGTGCAGCATTTTGGTTAATTTTGGCCTGCTCTGGCTCACGCCTGAACGGAGAAGCTTGGGAAGTCGCCGTAGAAAGTTATCAACAGGAACAGCTCGGGGTACTGAATGTAAAGCTCAGTCAGGGTGCGATAGCTACCCGTGGTGATTCAAGACGTTTTTTATTAAAGGAGGGCAGCCATAGTTTAAACCCGATCACCGGTCAATCGGTCATCGATGCCCCGCATTCAGTATCCGTGGCAGCCTCAAACTGTATGCAGGCTGGTATTCTTTCAACCTTCGCGATGCTTCATGGCGAACATGCCGAAGCATTTTTAACAGCACAGGACGCTGACTTTTGGATTCAGCGATAAGTTATTTTAAAGCCCTAATGCAAAAACCCTGAATATTCTTAATGAGGTTTTGTTGATCAATTTCTTTAGCTTCACTAATGTGGCCACCGATAGAGCCTAGTATCGTTTCAGCCAAGGTACCCACTAAGGCCGCCGCTGACACGTGCACATCCTGCTGACAAAATTCATTTGCAGAAATCGCTTCCTTAATGAGTGCTTCGAAAATTTCCCCATAGGCTTGTCGATATTTTAAGCGTTCCTGCTGAACCATTGCATCAACAGGCTCTGCGATAAGCGCATAAGCCAAACGATAACCCTTGAGTGCCCGTTCCGAGAAAACCTGTATCGCATTCTCAAGCCTTTGTTCACAGGAAAGATCACTTTCTTCTGGAAAAGCCGCTAATTGCACTTGCGCTACTTCTTTTTCAGTGCCACGCCTAAATACTGCCGCACACAGGTCAGCTTTTGAGTCAAAATATTTATAAACAGTGCCAATCGCTACTTGCGCCTGCTCTGCTAATAAAGCGATGGTCAGGTTCTGAAAGCCTTCATTTGCTACCAGCGTCAACGCTGTTGTAAGCAATAAGTTATATTGGGCTTTTTTTCTCGCTTCTGTTTTTTCTGTAGGACGATATGGCATAAGGTGTTGCCTGATT
>JBFJZQ010000233.1:0-5529 GCA_041622015.1 Oleiphilaceae bacterium | reverse complement strand
TGGGTGAATTCATTTTTTATAAAGCTACCTTGATGTGTATATCATTCTAAAATGCGATAGCATTCTTACATTGTTTATTCGAAGAAAGAATACGCCAGTGTTTTTTGAGGGTACATCGGGATGGCTATTATGGTTAAATACACCTAAAACTACCATAGAAGAAACGCTTATCTTCTTAAAGCTTTCAAGGCTTAATGTAAGCACCCCAAAAAACACATTTTTCTAATAATATTGGTTACCAGTAAAGTACAGGGCTGAATTCATGCACTCATTTCCTACTATTGAAGATTATATTGGAAACACACCTTTGGTCAGGCTTCAACGTCTGCCAGGTGATACATCAAACACTATTCTTGTAAAGTTAGAGGGTAATAACCCAGCAGGTTCAGTAAAAGATAGACCTGCTCTAAGCATGATTCAGCAAGGAGAACGCAAAGGCAAAATAAAACCAGGCGATACCTTAATTGAAGCAACCAGCGGCAACACCGGTATTGCGTTGGCCATGGCGGCTGCGATTAAAGGCTATAAGATGATCTTGATTATGCCTGACAATATGAGTACGGAAAGAAAGGCGTCTATGTCTGCTTATGGCGCTGAGATGATCTTTGTTACCAAAGAGCAAAGCATGGAAGGTGCGCGAGATTTGGCTCAGAAGATGCAGGCTGAAGGCAAGGGTATTGTTTTAGATCAGTTTTCTAATGAAGATAATCCATTGGCGCACTATAACGGTACAGGGCCAGAGATTTGGGAGCAAACAAAAGGCACGGTGACCCACTTTGTCAGTGCTATGGGAACGACAGGTACGATAATGGGAAATTCTCGATATTTAAAAGAGAGGAATCCGGAGATTCAAATTGTCGGTTTACAGCCTAAAGAGGGGGCGGCCATTCCGGGTATTCGTCGTTGGCCTGAAGCTTACTTACCCAGTATTTTTAATCGCGCTCGCGTTGATAAAGTCATTGATATGGGTCAAGAAGAAGCTGAGCAAACCATGAAAGACTTAGCCTCAAAAGAGGGTATTTTTTGTGGAGTCTCCTCTGGAGGGAGTGTTGCAGCAGCACTACGTTTGTCGAAAGAACTTGAAAATGCAGTCATTGTCGCCATTATATGCGATCGTGGTGACCGCTATCTGTCAACAGGCGTATTTTCCTGATTCCAGATGAGCTATTTACGTTCTAATGTAAGAATTTTGAGTCTGTTGTCATTTTTGTAATAGAAACATTTGTAAATTTACCTCTATTGTTCAACTCAATAGAGCTTCGTTGGTAAAAGGCTTTGACGTTATGGCTCAAAATTTATTTTCAAGAAGAAGGCAAACCAAGCGAAAACAAAAAAATAAGCGCCATAGCAATGAATTTTTTGATGAAGGTCAAGGCTCAGACAATTTGCGTATTTGTGAAGTCACGAAGTTAAGTCATGAAGGTAGAGGTATTGCTAAATTTAATGGCAAAACCCAGTTTATCGAAGGTGCATTAACTGGTGAAACGGTTAATGCGAAGTTAATTAATTCACATAACACTTATGATGAATTGCATGTTGAAGAGATACTGAGTGCATCACCAGATCGTATCGAACCGTTTTGTAAACACTTCGCGCTTTGCGGTGGTTGTAGTTTACAAAACATGTCTTCAGAAGCTCAGCTCTTGCATAAACAAGCTGTTTTGACAGAGCAATTAAGCCATTTTGGACAGCTTCAGGTAACAAATTGGCTGGCGCCGATCACATCCGATAGCCAAGCCTATCGAAGTAAAGCGCGTTTAGGGGTTTATTTTGATTCGAATCTGAAAAAAACGATAGTCGGATTCCGGGAGAAGCATTCAAAAAGATTAACCGATATTGAAGCTTGTCCGGTTCTTCATGAGTCTATAGGTAGATTGTTAAACCCTTTAAGGGTGTTGATTGACGCATTGGAGAATCCTCGAGCTATTACTCATATTGAATTTGCAGCTTCGGATAATGAACAAGCTGTTGTTATCAGGCATATCAAGGAGTTTGCGGCTAAAGACATGCAAGCTTTATTAGATTTTTCTAATCAAGAAAATGTCAGGCTGTTTCTCCAAGCCAAAGCAGATAGCCCTGCGCAAGAAATAGAGCCTAAATCGCATGAGCTTGAATATTCATTAGACGTGCCATTAATAAAGGCAATGGGGGATAAACAAAATATAAGCCAGCAAGTCTGCCTTCGTTTTCACCCACAAGATTTCACACAAGTAAATTCAAAGGTGAATCAGGAACTGGTAACGCTTGCGCTTAACCATCTTGAATTAAAACAACATGATAGGGTCTTAGATTTGTTTTGTGGACTAGGCAACTTTACCTTACCCATTGCATTGAATTGTGCAGAGGTTGTCGGAGTGGAAGGTGATAACAATATGGTGGTTCGTGCAAATGAAAATGCCCAAAAAAATCATATAGCGAATGCCTCATTTTATGCGGCCGATTTACATTCCGATTTCAGAGCTAAAGTTTGGGCAAAACAGAGTTTTGATAAAATTCTGATAGATCCACCTAGGTCGGGTGCTTTGGTGGTAATCAATTATTTACATCATTTTAATGCCCAGCGTATTGTGTATATTTCGTGTAACCCTGCTACTCTTGCTAGGGATGCGGGGGTCTTATCTACGCATGGTTATCGTTTGGATTCGTCTGGCGTGATTGATATGTTTCCTAATACTGCGCATGTTGAATCGATTGCAGTATTTGTTCGTCAGACACAATGATAATTTAACCGAATTAGGATGAGTTATGGTTAAAGTTCGGGAAGACTATATAGAAGATGCAGCGGGTGAAGCTGCTATTGATCATTGGTTAGAAAAAGTAGGGCAAATTGCGGCTTTTGGAGATACCGCTAAAGTCCGAAAAGCCTGTATCGCCAGCATGCAAATTGAAGCCAAGTCGGTCAAAGAAGATCGTATCTGGGCAAAAGATCATAATAGCTTCAAGATCGGCTTGGAAATGGCTCAAATTCTCGTTGAATTAGAGCTTGATCAGAATGCCATTATTGCAGCCATTCTCTATCGTGCCGTCAGAGAAGGAAAAGTAGCACTAGAGCAAGTAAGAAAAGAATTCGGTGATGAAACTGCCAAGTTGATTGAAGGTGTGTCTCAAATGGCCGCTATTTCTGCGACACATAGACCTTTTAAAGGTTCTGTTCTTGGTCAGACCCAAGGGCAAATCGACAACGTTCGAAAAATGCTCGTCACCATGATTGATGATGTGCGCGTTGTGTTGATCAAGCTCGCAGATCGAACTTGTGCCATCCGAGCAGTGAAAAATGCCACTCCCGAAAAACGTCAGCGCGTTGCCAGAGAAGTATTCGATATTTATGCGCCTTTAGCGCATCGCTTAGGTATTGGTTATCTTAAATGGGAGTTGGAAGATCTTTCCTTCAGGTATCTCCACGATAGTGCCTATAAAAAAATTGCCAAGCTTTTAGATGAAAAGCGACTTGATCGCGATTCCTTTGTAAAGCGAGTGACAGAAAAGCTCGAACTTGAGTTGGAAAATGCCCATATCCAAGGCGAAGTAGAGGGCAGAAGTAAACATATTTACTCCATTTGGCGAAAGATGCGCCGGAAAAATCTAGATTTCTCCGAAATTTATGACATCAGAGCATTTCGTATCCTGGTGCCTTCAGTGCAGGATTGTTATGCCGTTCTTGGGGTTGTTCACTCCATGTGGCGGCATATTCCCTACGAATTTGATGACTATATAGCTAACCCGAAAGAAAATGGTTATCGTTCTTTGCATACAGCTGTCATAGGCCCAGAAGGCAAGGTCATGGAAGTACAGATCCGTACCCGGGAGATGCATGAAGAGTCTGAACTAGGTGTTTGTGCTCACTGGCGCTATAAAGGTACCGATGTCAAAAGCCGCTCTTCTGGCTATGAAGAAAAAATAAATTGGCTTAGGCAGGTTCTTGAATGGCAGGAAGAAGTTGGAAATGCCTCTGAAATTGCCTCTCAATTAAGTTCTGATGTGGGTGAAGACCGAATTTATGTTTTCACGCCAGAGGGGCATGTAGTCGATTTACCTAGTGGCGCAACGCCGGTAGATTTTGCGTATCGAGTCCACACCGAAGTGGGTCATGCGTGCCGTGGCGCAAAAGTTAATGGGCGAATAGTGCCTTTAACCTACCCCTTAAAAACCGGTGAGCAAGTGCATATCTTGACATCCAATCATGCCGCACCGAGTCGTGATTGGTTGAACCCAAGTTTAGGCTATATTCAAACTTCCCGGTCACGAGCCAAAATCGTTCATTGGTTTAAATTACAAGATCGCTCACAGAATATTATTGATGGGCGGATTTTGCTCGAAGATGAGTTGAAACGTTTGTCGATTGGCGACATAGACTACCCCGAACTGCTTGAGCAAACACAATTTCAGGAAGTGGATGATTTATTTGCAGCAATCGGCGCGGGTGATGTTAAGCCGACGCATATTGCCCATATTGCTCAAAAATTACTTCAACCAAAAGAACAGCAATTGTCATTGCGTCTGAGTCCCTCTAAAAAGCGTGACGCTAATAGTGCCGGTAAAGATGATGTTCGCATCAAAGGTGTCGGAAGATTACTCACCACTATCGCCAAATGTTGCCAGCCGATGCCAGGCGACCCTATTACTGGATATATAACTATAGGGCGGGGTGTTTCCATTCATCGTCAGGATTGTATGAATCTTCTTCAGCTTGAAGATATGGAGCCCAATAGAATTATTGAAGTGTCTTGGGGGCATGAGTCAGATACCTCCTACGGTGTAAATATAGAGGTGCAAGCCTACGATCGAGAAGGCTTGCTTCGAGATATCACCACGGTACTCGCAAATGAAAAAGCCAATGTGACGGGGGTGAATTCTTTTTCAGATGCCCAAGAAAATACCGCGATGATCAATATAGCCATGGAAGTCACTAGCTTAGATGCCTTAGGTAAAGTGCTCGCCAAGATAAAACAACTGCCTAATGTGATCGAGGCCAAGCGAAAACGTAATGCTTGATAAAAAATTGGTAGCCAAAGCTAAGCGAAACCAAACATCAATTTTGAGCCAAATTACAGAGCAGGGTGACTTGATGTCAAAAGCCATACAGCTTCAGGCAAAAGCAGCTGAATTTGGCTTCGATTGGGCAACGATAGAGCCTATATTTGGTAAGCTGCAAGAAGAAATTGGCGAACTTAAAGACGAAGTTTTACAGTTAAATTCACAAGCTAATGTGGATAGAGATCATCTTCAGCAACGCTTACAAGATGAGCTAGGTGATGTGCTTTTTTGTTGTATGAATTTAGCAAGATTCTTGAAGGTAGATCCTGCAAAAGCCTTAAAAAGTACCAATCAGAAATTTGAGCGACGCTTCAGTTTTATAGAGTTATTTGTTGCTGAAGAAGGCAAGAGCATGGAAGATTTATCATTGGAAGAGCTGGATCAAATTTGGGATAAGGCAAAAGCAAAAGGTCTTTAACTTAAAAATAGTTTTTTTAAAGCCTGTGAGTGATTGGCTCATAGGCTTTTTTATGTTTTCTAACTGTCTATCTTAGC
>JBFJZQ010000232.1:0-5551 GCA_041622015.1 Oleiphilaceae bacterium | reverse complement strand
CGCTGGGCAGAAAAAGCCGGTCAGCCTAAGTTGGCTACTTTATTTAGAAAAGTAGCAGGTGAAGAGAAGTTGCATGCGCTTTGGTTGCGCGAACTTTATCAAGACATGGGCACACCGGTTCGTGGTGAAGATACAGAGCGTGCTATCACTGCACTCAAAACCATTCGTGAAAACTGTGATCAGCTGATCAAATTAAACCCAGATGCAGTGATTGAAAAAGCACTCAAAGTGGCCATTATGGTTGAAGAGCGCGAAGCTGTGGATATCTATCCGGATTTTCGTGACAGAGAGCTTAAAAAGGGTAACCACGAAGCCGCAGAAATTTACCAGCGTGTTGTGGATTCAGAAAACCAACATATGAACTGGTTTAAAGCGGCTTTGAATGATTTTATGTCGTCTCAATCACAAGTCGCCACCGTCTAAGTTGGCTACTTGTGTCTCAATCAAGCACTAAGCTAGGGCTTAACACTGAGCCTAATGTATCAGTCATTGAAAGTGCAGAGGAGGGTGCTGTCAAAAGTACCTCAAAAAGCACTTTAAAAAATACCTTAAGATGGTGGCAGATACTGAATCCTGCCATCTATCTGATTTCTATTCTCCCAGCAATAGTGGTGATCTTGCTATCAGGCCAAAGTACGCTATGGGTGTCTGGTCTGATAGTCGCTACTTTAGCTGTTGTACTGCTACAACATGCCATCAATCTGTTCAATGATGTCAGTGATTGGGATCGGGGTGCTGATATCGAGAAAATGGATTCTTGGGTGCGTCTATTTGACGGTGATACTCACCCTGTTCAGGTTCAGGCAATAATCAGTTTTGTTTCTGGAGGCTTGATAGGGCTTATTGTGTTGCTTATCTGTGAAAAGTTATGGGTTATTTCTTTTTCGCTGCCTCTTATTTGTTTAGGTTACTTATATAACGCTGGAAAATCTCCACTCTCTTATACGTGGATGGGCGAATGGGTCACGGGCATTTGCTATGGTGGAGTATTTGCAGGTTTGTGGTTAGTTGCCGGTCTGGCGTTTAATTTACCCGCTTTAATGGGGACACTAGCGATTGCAGCATTGGCAATGTCACTACTGCTTTCACATCAGAGTCCGCAGTTAGAAACCGATCGACATGTAGGAAAACAGTCTTTTTGCGTGCGCTACGGCAAGAAGACAACAAAACAGGTTTCAGTCGGGTTGTTTACACTTTCTTTAGTGTTAATTAGTTTGGGAACGCTATTACCTTTTCCAGAAAGTGCTTTCCTATATACCGTTTTGTTGCTGATAATCTTGTTTAGTGTCTATCTGTTCAAGCTTGGCCCCAATCCAAAAAGAATTCTCATTATCAGTGCCTCACTCGTCTTAGGTATGGCAGTGCTGTCTCTGTTTGTTCAACGCTAACAGGTCACTCTTTGATGAAGCATCGTTTATCTAATACCTTCGGCAAAACCAAGGTAAGCACAGAAGAACGAGAAAAGCTGGTGCGTAGTGTATTCGATCGGGTTGCGGTTCGTTACGACTTGATGAATGACTTAATGAGCATGGGCATGCACCGTCTTTGGAAATGGCATTTTTGTAAGGAGGTAAAAAAAGCACAAGGGAATGTGTTCGTCGATTTGGCCGCAGGGACAGGTGATATTGCTGAGGCACTGATCGATCATCAAAGAGAGATCGTGCTTGTCGACCCGTCGGAAAAAATGCTCGAAGTTGCTGAAAAACGTCTGGGGAAATCTTGTCGTTATCTAATCGCAGCGGGTGAATGTTTACCTTTTAATGACAACAGCGTGGATGTGTTAACGATGTCTTTCGGCATTCGAAATGCTACCGATATTAAACAGTGTCTTCAGGAAATATCCCGCGTACTCAAGCCTGGAGGCACTTTTTATTGTCTTGAATTTAGTACACCTGATGCGTGGTTGTCGCCTCTCTATGGCGCTTGGTCAAGGATTATCATTCCCAGATTAGGAGCTGCAGTAGCAGGTCATCCTGATGCGTATCAATATTTAATCGAATCCATCAGAGAATTTCCTGCACAAGAAGAAATGAGTGGTTTGTTACGCAGCGCGGGCTTGGAAAACGTTTCGTTTACGAATCTTACTTTTGGCATTGCTTGCATACATTGCGGTAAGAAAAAGGTAGACGAGATTATTTCAAAACCAATTTGATTAAATTAACCTAGACAGCCTGACTCAAGAAACAAATACCTTTGAGATGGAAGTTTATTCAAAGGGTATTTCAGAACGGTCTGGGATGAAGAGACTCCGATATTCAGTTGTCATGGATTCTAAGACGCTTGATAATTGCAAAATGCAATGCAAATTAATATGCTTTTTGATACACCCCCTCCTTTCTTTAAAGCAAAAAACCTCAATCCAGCTCTTAGACCCTACGCAGTGATCAAAAAAGCGGGAACAACTCTTGCTATGAATGTATGTAAGTAATTTTACATACTCTGGAATGGTGAAAAATATGAAGTCCCTGCTTTTCTTTATCGCGTCTTTATTGTTATTTGTACATAGCTCTATATCGATGGCTAGTTCAAATCATGCAAAAGCAATACTTCAAGCTGAGCCAGCATCCTTGGTTTTTGGTGTGGTGCCGCAGCAGTCAGCTACCACATTAATAAAACGTTGGGGGCCCGTCTTACACTATTTGGAAAAGAAAACCGGCATTTCTTTAAGTTTCAAGACTGCACCCAGCATCCCCCAATTCGAACAAAAGCTGAGCGAAGGTGAGTATGACATAGCCTATATGAACCCTTATCACTACACGGTATTTAGTCAGCAACCCGGATATCGTGCATTTGCCCGAGAAAAGGGTAAATACATTCAAGGTATAGTGGTGGTGCAAAAAAATTCCCTGATAACGTCTATAAATGAGCTGGAAAGTTCAACCATTGCCTTTCCTGCCCCGGCAGCCTTTGCTGCAAGTATATTACCGCAAGCGATGTTTGCTCAGCGCGGAATTACAATTCACCCTAGATATGTGTCATCTCATGACTCTGTGTATAGGACGGTAGAGAAAGGCCTGCTGCCAGCAGGGGGAGGCATCATGCGCACCTTGGATAATATAGATGCAAATATAAAAAATAATCTCAGAATTCTTTGGAAGTCTGAATTATATACCGCGCATGCCTTTGCTGCCCATCCTCGGGTAAGTGTTGATGCTCTTAATCAATTAGTCTCTGCTATGATTGTTATGGGTCAGTCAGAAGAAGGCTTGGTGTTGTTAGATAATTTAAAATTCCAGGGGTTGATTCGTGCAAGGGATGCCGACTGGAATGATGTGAGGTCACTAAGACTTCCAGCACTTAAACCACTAGATTGAAATTTCTAGATAAAGAACAGGTAGGCTTATGTCTTTTCGCTTAAAAACAATAATAGGCATTGCTGTCATTGAAGCGGTGTTTTTGATGATTCTGGTTGTTAGTAGTTTGAGTTTGCTAGAGTCGTCTAATCGACAAGAAATCGAGCGGCGCGCCATCGATACTGTCGAGCTTTTATCCAGCATGGTCAAAGATGCCGTGATTTCGAGTGATCTTGCAAGTTTAGAAGCGATTGCCAGTGAAATGATCGAGCGTGATAAAATAGCCTATGTGCAGATATGGGGTAAGGATCAGCTCTTATCTGAGAAGTACATCGCAGGTTTTGATGTCTCTGAAACGGTTGGCCTTGGTATGAGTGAGGTCAATGATGGCATTTTTGATATTGAAGCAAGCTTAGAAGAAGCAGGTTATTACTTTGGCCGAGTCAGAATCGGCGTGGTGGTAAGTGAGTTGGATGCATTAATATCAGCCGCTCAGAACAAACTTACCTTCATTGCCTTTATCGAAATGATTTTAGTGGCGATATTTTCCTATATGCTTGGCTCATACTTGACGCGTTCACTTATGCAACTTAGGCAAGCAGCCCAAGAGATAAGTCAAGGTGGTGCTAATGTTGTGGTCGATGTGAAAGGCCAGGATGAAGTCGCTGAAACGGCAAAAGCTTTTAATAGTATGTCTAAAAGTTTATTTCACAAGGCTGGAGAGCTTAAGCAAGCCTTGAGTAAATCGAGGGAAGACAAGAAACTAGCCGAAGAAAGTCTAATTCATGCCCGAGCACTTTTAAACATTGCACTGGATGGTATTGTTAGTCTCGATGGGGAAGGCATGATTCATGATATAAATCCCGCGGCTTGTATGCTGATGAGGCAGCAGCGCACTGACATTATCGGTAAAAATATTCTTGATATTTTGGTGTCAGATGAGCGAAGCGATGACCTTCAAATCTCACAAATACTCAGGCCGTGTCAGCATGAAACATTTAAGCTCTTGCAGTCTAACGGGGACCTGTGCCCGATAGAACTTTCCATCACCTCATTGAACAGTAATGGACAAGAGCAGTTTATATGCCTTATTCGTGATATGACCGAAAAATATGAAATTCAAAAACAGATAGATGATAAGAATGCGATTCACAAGGCAATTATTCATTCTAGTCTGGATGCCATTATCAGCATCGATAGCTCTGGCATGATTAAAGAGTTCGGACCCTCTGCAGAAACTTTATTGGGCTATACCAAGGAGGAAATACTGGGTAAGACGCTAGAAGAAACCATTATTCCACATTCAATGAGGGCAGCGCACTCCAATAAATTAGCGAACCATAACCCCAAAAGCAAGGAGGGTATTCTAAACAATCGCATAGAGGTAGAAGCACTGCATAAAGATGGGCACTTAATTCCTATCGAAATGATGGTCGCCCCTATCGAAGTCAATGGGGCACGGCTGTTTACGGCCTTTATTCGTGATATCAGTGAGCGACTCGCACATGAAAAAGAAATGAAAGAGGCCTTGGAGCTTGCTAAGGCGGGCAGTGAAGAGAAATCACGTTTTCTGGCCACCATGAGCCATGAAATTCGCTCTCCACTAAGTGCTGTTTTGGGTTCATTAGATTTATTGCAGGAAACAAGCTTATCTGCAGAACAGCGCTTGTATGCGAAAACCTCGAAAGATGCAGGGCGCGCTTTATTAAGCCTTATCAATGATATTCTGGATTTTTCAAAGATAGAAGCCGGTTTGATGGAGTTGGATCTTCATAGGTTTTCAATTGAAGATATGATCGATCAGATCATGCAAATTGCCTATCCCAAAGCAAAAGAGAAAGGCTTGGATCTGGTATATATTTTGGCCAATGATATTCCATCTGAAGTGTTGGGTGATGTGGTGCGTTTGCGTCAAGTGATTATTAATCTAGTGGACAATGCGATTAAGTTTTCCGAGCAAGGCACTGTGCAGATTGTAATGTCCATTAAAGACACGAGCGAAACAGACATGGTGCTGCAGGTACAAGTAAATGACCCCGGTGTGGGTGTGCCGCTCGAAAAACGACACGATTTATTTGAAGAGTTTACCCAAGTCGATGCGTCGCATTCTACCAAGTACGGGGGGACCGGTTTGGGCTTGGCGATTTGTCGAAGAATTGTAGAATTGATGCAAGGTCACATCGGTATCGATATGGACTGTCAGGAAGGTAGCCGCTTCTTCTTCAATGTTAAATTTGAAAACATAAAAAACATACCTG